>CAUYYU010000010.1:0-21933 GCA_963577415.1 Chloroflexota bacterium | reverse complement strand
TCTGGCATTACCCAACCTGGCGGCCAGTAGGGGGCCGAGCGTCGTGAGCGCGGCCCGAGTGGCGACGCCCGCTCCGGCGAGCAGACCGAACTGCGCCTCCGGCATCCCGAGCGATTGAACGAAATATACGTTCAGGAAGGGGATCACGGCTCCGGCGCCGAACGCGATCAATCCGTGTATGGCCAGGAGTTTTATGATCCTGGCTCGTTCCCGAAAGGCGAGACGGAGATCTTCCAACGGCGTCCGCGGTCGGCCTTTGGCGTGGACTAAAAAGAGTAGGGGTAGGAGGCCGAGTCCGCTGACAATACTGGTCAGGCCCAGTAATTCCAGGTAACCAAGACCGATGTCGGCGCCCGCTGCTTCGGCGAGTGCGCGGGGAACGAACCCCGCAAGGACATTTCCGGCCAGGGTCACCCCCAGGAAGATCAGTGCGGAAAGGGTAAATAGATAGGGCCGTCCCGCATCATCGGTGCTGGCTGCCAGCAGTGGCAGCAAGGCGACGGCCCACATGGCCGAACCGGCTCCACCCAGAGCGTTCCCCACCAGGAGGCTCGGATAGGACCACGGGACGATTTGCAGCAAGGTTCCGACGGCCAGAGCCGCCGAAGCCCAGATGATCAACGCCTTGAGACCGATACGGTGCGCCAGGATGGCGGCGGGGATCGCGGCCGCGGCGCTGGCCAGCGAGCCCGCGCCGACGAGATAGCCGAGCTGCTCTCCGGGAACGCCGATCTCTATGAGATAAAGGTTGTATCCGACGGCGAAGGTCCCGACGCTCAGGCTGCCAAGGAATGTACTGGCAAGGAGCAGGCGCGCATTTCGGGAGAAGCGTCGAAATTGGCGGTAGTACTCGGTGGGACTGGCTAATTCGCTGGACATCGGAGACATGTATCCCTGAACGAAATGAACTCTGGAACAGAATTAAAGGAGTGGGTTTGCCGGAGAATTACGCCAGCTTGTCGCAGTCTAGTCGGGTGGCATGAAGAAGCCGGATTCGACCTAGAAGGAAGTTGTTTCAAGGTGATTCAATCTCAAATTCAACGCAGCCCAGTTCACCGGTAAGCGCGGCGTCCCGGCGCTAAACCTGGGACAGCACCCGCCCCTGCATGGAAGCCAGAGCGGCCGCCAGCACGGCCAGCACCGCCGCCGCCAGGAAGGTGATGCGGAAACCGAGCACGAGCGCCTCCACGGGCGAATCCAGCGCGACCGCGGTACCGGCGCTCGTCGTGACCACCGTGGAGAACAGGGTGGCCCATGCCGCCTGGCCCGTGGTGAAGCCAAGGGTTCGGGCGGTCGCCAGAAATCCGGTGGCGACTCCCAATTTGGAACGCGGCAGCGATCCCACGATGGCGCTGTTGAGCGTCCATTCAAACGAACCCAGCCCGGCCCCGCCGAGGGCCAGCACGGCGACCACCCGCCCGACGCCCGAATGTTCGTCGAGCAAGCCCAGATTTACCAGGCCGACGGATAGCAGGACCAATCCGATTGTTGACGGGAGCGTCGGGCCAATACGGTCGGATACCCACCCGGCTAGGATGGCGATGAAGATCATCATCCCCGGCAGAACGGCCGATATCAGGCCGACTTGTTGCACCGGTAGATTCAGCACGCTCTGTAGGTAGAACGGCATCAGAAGAAATGTCACCATCAGCGCCGCAAAGCCGCAAAACGACGCGCCGATGGGAGCGCGGAAGGAGGGGATTCTAAAGAGGGATAGGTCGATCGTTGGGTAACGGGCGCGCTTCTGCGAATAGATGAATATCGCCAGGAGCGCGATCCCGGCCCCAAGCAAGCCGATGATGGCCGGTGACCGCCAGCCCATTGAGTTCCCCTGGGTGATAGCGAACAGCAGCGGCCCCATCCAAGCGATCATCAGAACGGCGCCGGGAATGTCGAATCCCTCGCCCCGGACGCGTTCAGTCTCGGGCAGGAAAAGCAGGCCGCCTAAAATGATCAGACCGGCAATGGGAAGCTCGACGAAAAAAATCGCGTGCCACCCGAGCGCATCTACGATGAAGCCGCTCAAAATTGGGCCCGTCACCAGGCCGATCGAAGTTACCGTGCCTACGATCCCTAACGCGCGACCACGCATTTCGGTCGAGAACGAGCCTACGACTAGCGCCGGCCCCATTGAGTTGAGCGCCGCCGCCCCGATTCCCATGATGGCCCGGCCGACGATGAGCACGAACAAATTCGGACTGAGAGCACTCAGCAGGGCTCCGAGCGCGAATACGCCCACGCCCACAAGAAACACCTTCTTGCGGCCGGCCAGATCGGCCAATCGCCCCGTTCCCAGCAGGAGCGCGCCGGTGACGATCATCGTGACCAATCCGACCCATTGCACACTCTGGAGGTCGATTTGCAGGTCGGCGGCGATGGTTGGCAGCGCGACCGCCAATGCAGTCGGATCGAAGGTGGCCAGGAACACGCCGGACGCGCCGAAGGCGGCGGCCGCGAGGGCGCGGCCCGAACCGCCTCTGCCGGTCGGTGGTACGGGCGTTTGGACGGCGTCGCTTTGGCTGCTCATGCGGCGGGCAGGCTAGCGCGAAGTTGAGGCCCGGCGCAACCGCATCCGGGTGGGGTAAAGCGGTGGACACCCCAGGCGACGTGAAATCGCCGAGCGAGGATGATCGTCACGCTTGGCGAAGGTAACGGCACAGATGCGACCTGCGGCAAAGCGGGATCCGGCAGCGCCCGGTCGCGAACGAGCGAGATATGCGAACATCCGTTTGCACCAATGGATGGCCTGCCGAGGGGTATCTCTACGGTCCGGGGAGGGCGCAGGGCGAAGCTGAGCACGGCCGCCAGCCCGATCAGGGCGAGGGCTATCGCGATCGCGAACATCATGCGAAATCCGGCAACATCAACCAGAAGCCCAAGGATCAGCGGCGCCGGCAAAGCGAGCGGCCCTAGGATGAGGTTTAGTGCGGCCATGTAGGCGGGCCAGTGCGACTCCGGAGCCATATCGAGAACCATCGTGATATCGGCGACTATCAGCATCGACACCAGCCCCGCTATGGCTATTGCAACGTATATGAGGATCAGGTCGGTCGCCAGGGCGGCGAAGACGACGGCGCCCTGGCTGGCGAGGCTTCCCTCTACCAGGAGTGACCGGACGCCGAAACGGTCGCCTACCACCCCGCCGCCAAGAGAACCGGCTACCTGGCTTATGAGGAACACAGTGGTCAGCCGGGCGATGTCGGCGTCGCTCGCGCCAAATTCCCTGGAGCCGAAAACAGTGATGAACGCCGAGGCCGCGACGGCCCAGGCGACGGCGACGCGCGCGCCGGCGTAGTGCAGGAACTGGCGATCGCCGGCTACGGCTCCTGGAACCCCCCGCATCGACGCCCAGAATCGCCATCATCAAAATTGAAGAGCGGTTCGTAGCGAAGCATCAGGCCCGTATCGGCCAAGCGGACTTCGTAGGCGGCCCACCCTTCAGATGCGCCTCCCGGAAACAGGTTGTACTCGAACTGGGGGGATGGATCTACCAGCGAGTCCCGCGCGTACAAAACGTTTTCCGATCCTGTAACTTTGAAATCGAACTCGGAGACATTGCTGAAGGTGTCCTCCCGGCTGATGTTCTGGCCTCTTAATCGAACCAGGACATACTCGTGGCCGTCCAGGGGCGGATCATTAAAGGCGTTTGCCTCAAGCAGCATTTCCAAAGCAACTTCGCCCCGGATGACCTCGAGGACGGTGACACCCCAGGAAGATGTGCGTACCTCCTCGCCGACTGCAGCCGGTTCCGCTCTCCTCGTACCGAGATCGCTGGCCACCGGAATATCATCCCAATTCGGCGAGTAGCCAGCATCGTCCGACAGCGCCAGATAGGCGACTTTCTGGGCGTCGAACGAGGCGGGGTCGGCCAGCACCTCGATCAAGTTCGTCTCCCCGATTTCAACCTCGAAGGTCACCCACCCGGATCCGGTCCCGCCTGAGATCAGGCGGGCATCGAATTCGGGATCGGGCTCTACAACGGACGCGGTGCGCCGATAAAAGCTGCTCGAGCCCGTGAGCTTGACGTCGAACTTGGAAATTCTTCCTTCACCCTCGCCGTTATAGGTTGCCTCGACCATCACAAGCAGATATTCGTTCCCTTCGGCAGGGGGCGAATTGAAGCTGTTGGCTTCGTTCAGCAGCGCCCACGCCTCGTCGCCGCGAATAGTCTCAATCACCGCGAAATCGTAATCGCCAATCGTTCCGGTACTACCTGCCGGGAAGGGGTTGTCACGTCCCTGGCCTTCGTCGCTTCCTTCCGTAGCGGGAACCGCAGTCGGTTCGAGAGTCGCGGTTGGTTCGGGCGTGGCGGTCGGTTCGGGGGGCGCGGTGGGCTCAGGCTCCGGTGTCGCGGTTAGCTCGGGAGTGGAGGTCGGCGCGGGCTCCGGCGTGGACGTCGGCTCGGGCTCGGGGGTGGCGGCCGGCTCGGGCGCGGCTGGAGCTTGCGCCTCCTCGACGGGTGGTGCCTCAGTAGCCGTGGGCTGAGCCGCAGCGGGCGCCGGCTGGGTCTCGGTGGTCACGTCGGCCGTGGTTTCCGCCGAGCCTCCGTCCCCGGATTGGCAAGCCGTCGCCACTACGAGGCCAAAGGCAATCATGACGAGAACGGCCGCAAGCTTCTTCACTGGTTTCCCTGCCGCGTTAGTTGTCTTACAGGTTGCCTCCACGTTCGCAGTGCGAAACTCGTGAGGCCTACGTGGATGGCCAGCTCTTCAGTCTGCCGCCGGAATGGATCGTGCAGCCAGCAATGATTCAATTGTCAAGAACACAAAGATACCCTCGCGCTAGCTTCATGAGAAATCGGATGGCCGGACGCGGTCATTCCGTCGCAATGACTCCCAGATGCTGTAGCAGCTCGCGCTTGTAGTTTTCGAAGCGTTCGCTAGTGCTCACCGCCGGCGGACGGGGACGCTCCAGGTCAATAGTTAGTTCGGCGATGATTCGGGCGGGCCGGGGGGACATCACGTAAAGTCGGTCCGAGAGGATGATGGCTTCGTCAACGTCGTGACTGATAAACAAGATGGTTTTGCCGAAACGCTCCCAGATGTCCAATAGCCACTGTTGCATTTCCAGCCGCGTCAGGGCGTCCAGCGCGCCAAAGGGCTCGTCCAATAGCAGCACATCGTGCCCGGTCAGAATCGTGCGCAAGAGCGCCGCCCGCTGTCGCATGCCGCCGGAAAGTTCGTGGGGATAGCTGTCGGCGAAACCTTCGAGGCCGAAGTCAGGGAGCAGTTTCGTTGCCCGGCGCCGCGCTTCGGCCACGTCGCCACGGGCGATTTCGACACCTAGGGTGACGTTGTCCATGACCCGACGCCAGGGCAGCAACAGGTCGCGCTGGGGCATATAGCCAACCCGGCCGGTAGCGCCGTGCGCGCGGCGGCCGTCCAAGCGGACTTCCCCGGCGTCCGGTAGCTCCAGACCGGCGATCAAGTTGAACAGCGTGCTTTTACCGCAACCGCTGGTACCCACAACGGTCACGAATTCGCCGGGATCAGCGTAGATCGAGACCGAAGCCAGCGTCGGTAAGGTGCGCTTGCCCTGACCGAAGGTCTTGGCTACGCCGGTGGCCGAGACTACTGCCCCATCGTATTCCTCTGCTCCGCGCGCCCTGCCCACGTCAGCGCGAAGGCAGGAAGTCGTTGGTATAGGCGGCCTGCCAGTCGATCACTCCCTCAACCAGACCATTCGACGCCATCCATTCCGACATGGTCTGCCAGACATCCGCTGCCTGGTGGCCCCACTGTGGGGCGTCAGCCTGGTACCGCGGACTCAACCATGCCTGCGAGGGTCCTAGCAGATCGGCATCGGTCTCGGGAGCAGCCTCCAGCAGAATCTCAGCCGCGCTGACCGGATCGGCGATCGCGTCTTCATATCCCCGGGAAATGGCATTCATAGTCCGCGTCACCAGGTCCGGTTTTTCGGCGATCAGCGCTTCGCTCGTGATGATCAGCGGCGTGTAATAGTCGGGCACGCCCCAATCCTTCACGAACAGGGTGTCGATCTCAATTCCCTCCAGTTCGGCTTTCACCCCCTGCCAGCCGAAGAAAATCCAGTAGAGATCGACATCCCGTTGAATAATCGTCAGGAAGTCCGCCGCGCCGGCATCGACGGTGGTCAGCATGCTGAAATCGCCACCATCGGCTTCCATCATGGTCTGTAGCAGCGCCGTCTCCAGTGGGGATCCGAACCCGCCATACGTCAACCCTTCGAGGTTCCGGGGCCGCACGACGCCTTTCGATTTCAGCGATGCGAATCCCGACGTGTTGTGCTGGATGATCGCCGCCACCGAGACCACCGGCACTCCTTCGGCCCGGGCGGGTGTCATGAACTCCTGAAAACCGATGCCGAAATCAGCCTGACCCGCGGCCACCACCTGAGGACCGCCGCCGGTAGCCGGTTCGACAATCTCGAAGTCGATATTTTCTTCCTCGAAGTAGCCTTTATTCCGCGCGACGTAGAGGCCGGTATGGTTGGTATTTGGGACCCAGTCTAGGACCAGAGATACGGTTGCCCTTTCGGCGGGCTTGGATTCGGCTTTCGGTTCGCAGCCGGCCACAGCCGCTGTCGCCAGAGCTGCGCCGGCCATTGTCAGTAGGTATCGTCGCGAAATCACCGTTCGCTCCCTTTCTGTCCGTAATGCCACGGCATCGAGAGCCGGGCTAACAATTCGATTAATAGGTATGCGGCAATAGCGATTGCGGAGACGATCACGATCACGGCCAGGGCGCGGTCGGCGCGGAATGAATTTTGCGACCGAATCAGGAACACTCCCAGTCCCTGACTCGCTCCCAACCACTCGGCGATAACCGCACCGACCACTGAGTAGGTGGCGGCGATCTTGCTTCCCGAGGCCAACGCTGGCAGGGCGGCCGGCAGCCTCCCGATGCGAAACATTTGCCAGCGACTCGCGCCCATCGCCCTAAGGAGTTGCAGGATCTCGCTGTCAGCAGTCTGAAGACCGTCCAGGAATGACACGCATATCGGGAAGAAACACACCAACACGATCAGCGCGACCTTCGGCGCGATGCCGAAGCCGAACCAGATCACCAGGAGTGGGGCCAGCACAATTACCGGGACCGACTGCGAGACGACCAGCAGCGGGTAGACCGACCGGCGGATAGATCCCGACAGGTGACTGGCCACGGCGACCAGCACCCCCAGCGTCAGCGCGATTGCGAAACCGAGCCCCATTTCCATCAACGTGACGCCAATGTGCGCCCGCAATAGCCCGGCGGAATCGATCATCGCGATGGCGATGTCGAGTGGGGACGGAAGCAGCCAGCGTGGGGTGTCCCGCCACTCCACCGTGATCTGCCATACGACAAGGATGGCCAACATCGTGAGCAGCGCCGGGACCGTCTGTCTCGCTCGGCCGTTGCCCATCATCCGGGTCCAGGTTCGCGCCGCCACGTCAGGACCGGTACTTGCCGATGTGCGTGGCGATGGTGGTGCCGGCCAGGGAGTTCGCGATCTTGATGTTGCAGATTACGGAATCGGCGCCGTATTCAAAACAGGCGGTCTGGGCCCGCTTGACGACCTCCATGATTTCGTCGTATTCGCCTTCGATCGTGGTTTCGAAGGAGCTAACGTCGTAAGGAAGGCCTGAGTTTTGCACGACCTCGATTGCGGCGTCGACGCAGCCGTAGAGGTCGTCAACGCCGGTTGGCAGCACCTGAAACGCCGCAATGATCTTTGCCATCGTCTAGTCCCTCCCGGGCGGAATGTGCGCGGGGGGCCGGAAAGTAAAACGGCCGCAAACTTACACCTGCGGCATCCCTCTGAGCGTTCGAAACCGTCTTCCTACGCCGGCATTACCCGGATCAGGTTCAGAGGGAACGCGGTGTCTGGGACCGCTATCTCAGCCGGATTTGCTCCAGCTCCCCTGCGGATTACTGCTATTCAGTTATGGGCGAGTTCTATGTTGCTAGTAGACAGTCGCACTCTATCGCGGTGGTGTCAAGGCCCGGTCGAATCAGCCGGCCGACTAGTCCTCTTCGTCAGCGACCAGATCTCGGAAAAGCAAGACCGCGCCCTCGGTGATTTCCACCCTGATCTCAGGATCGGTGACTTCGTTGCTCACCGTGTATGTCGATCCCAGCGTCAGGTCCTGCTGCTTCAGCGGCCAGCGAACGCCACTTATGCTGACCCCGCGCGCCGTCGCGGTGACCGGCACCATGGATATCGTGCCCCCGGGTCGTATGGCCAGTTCATGCTTGCCGGGTCCGAGAGCGCGTACCTCGGTCGTTGCTGTCAAAAATCGGACGTCGACTCTCTCCAATCGCGGGTGGGCGAGGAGTAGCAGATTCGCGAATTCATGGTCCGCGCGCGGGCCGCCGCGTCCGCCCAGGATGGTGATGGCGGTCGCGCCGCGCTCTGCCGCCTCGAAAACCGCAAGCTCGGCGTCCGTGGCATCCTTGTCCTCCGGGAACTTGATGATCTCCACTTTCTGAGCTTGCAGGCTGGCCAGTCTTTCATCGTTGATGGAGTCCAGGTCTCCAATTAGAATGTCTGGAAGGCGCGGAAAACCGCGCAGACGGTCGGCTCCGCCGTCGGCCGCGATCACAAGATCGGCGGCGCGCAAGACATGCTCGATGGCCGGACTCAGGCTGAAGTCGCCGGCCAGCACCACTACAGCGTTCATTGTTCCTCGGCCAGATTGCGTGTGGTTCCAGCGCCGGACATAGGACTATGCTGCCAGCGATGATCTGGTGGCCTCTCGAAGCGCGGCCACGACCTCCTCATCCAGCTTCAGTCCGGCCATTCCATCCATGAATTCCAGCACCGTAGCCCGGGGCATCGCCGCACGGTAAGGACGCTCAGCGGAAAGCGCGTCGAAGACATCCGCCACGGCTACGATCCGATGTTCCAGCGGCAGACTCTCGCCTTCGAGACCCAGCGGATAGCCGGTGCCGTCGAGCTTTTCATGATGATTGGCCGCCATGTCCGCGATTGGAGCGAAGAGATCGGTAGCGATCAGTACACGGCGAGTGTCAACCGGATGTTCGCGGACGAATTCCCACTCGTCGCCCGACAATTTATCTACTTTGTTCAGGATGGTGATGGGCACGCCCAATTTTCCGATGTCGTGCAATTGCCCGGCCAGATCCAGGGCCCACAGAGTGTCCTCGTCCAGCCCTAGCTGAAGTCCGATCTTCACGGCGGTCTTTGCCACGCCCTGCGAGTGGCTGGCGGTAAATCGCGACTTGATATCGACGACTTCGCCAAAGGCCGAGGCGATGTCGAGCATCTTGTCTCGGTCCGCGTTCACTCGGGTGTCCATAGGGTCCATTTGAGCGATCCATTCAGCTATGCCCGGATCATCCAACCCGTCGAGAACATTCTTCTGGCGGAGCAAACCCAACTGCACTTCCACAAGTTCCGGATCAAGCATCGAACCCGTCCGATCCTTCAAAACCTGCACCGCTTCCCTGTGTGATCGCAGCGTACGGTAAGCATCTGTGAGCTGACTGACCGCAATGATTCGTGATGCTACCGAAATCTCATTGCCCTTCAACCCGCGCTGCGGGCCTGTGCCCTCAAACCGTTCGGTAACACTGTAGAGAGCTTCCTGTACTTGTTCCGACAGACCCAGACGCGACGCGATAGAGCGACCCACCGTACACTGCACCTGGGCAGATCCAGGGCATTTCGAGGATGCCGTTCGCAGATCGAACGGGAGCCGGATCAACTTCATGAGCAACGGCTTTCCATGTCGGTACGTACGGAGGCCGGATCGCATACGAGCGAAAGTCGATTCGTGTTCGAGTTTGAACTCGCGGTGTCCGGCAATGTCGTTGGCGCCTACGAGTTCGAGCAGCATATCCACGGCTGCCGGGCAGCCGCTGTCCTTCAGGTAGGCAGTGTAGAAAACGTCCGAGCGCTCCGCGTCGGTCAATCTACACTCCTCGGCGATCTTCATCGCCATGAAGGCCGTCCGGATGGCATGTTCGCGCTTCAGATCCTGCATCAGGTCGAGCGCCAGGGAGAACCTGCGGAGCAGGTTGGACATCGGGACGGAGCGCGAGCCTAGAGAGAAGAAGCCCACGGACTGCCATTCGGTTGTGAGAATTTGATCACCGTCATGATCCCCTACCTTGTACACCATTCTGCGCTTCCGGTGGAATCGGCAACAGTCACCTTTCTTCCAGTACCCGCCGGGATAACTATCGTGGCGGCGCTGGCCCCGCCATTCGGCTCGCGAGTGGGCAACATCCAGGCGCAAGCACCCGCCATTAATTCGCCCTGGGGGCCGACTCTATCTCTCCGTAAGCGGGCAGGGCACGGGCAACCAACCGGCGATTATGTTCGCTTGCGCCTCTGCCGCAATTCTCATGCCGGGCTACGACGCCAGCTTCCTTTGCTGCAATCACAGGTTTGAGGGTCCATTCAACATGCTAGAATACCGCGCTATTCTGCCCTTGCTACCCCTCGATTTACCGGACTATGTGACCTTGATCTCGACCTCTGCCCTCAAGACGATTCACCTCGACGCTGGCGGAAAGCTAATGCTGCTCGTTATCGATGGTTTGGGTGGACTGCCGCATCTGGAGACGGGCCAGACCGAGCTGGAGTCCGCCCGCACGCCCAACCTGGATGACCTCGCCCGACGGGGTGTGGTCGGGCTTAGCGAGCCAGTCGGTCCCGGCATCACACCCGGGAGCGGACCGGGTCACCTGGCGCTATTTGGCTACGACCCCATCGCCGGCAATATCGGCCGGGGGGCGCTCTCGGCGTTGGGCATCGGCCTTGCACTCGCCCCTGAAGATGTCGGCGTGCGGCTGAATTTCTGCACAATCGACGAGGATGGCAATGTGGCTGATCGCCGTGCCGGACGCATTTCGACGGACCTAAACCACGAGCTGGTGGCTGAGCTCGCGGCAATAGAGATCGACGGAGTCGAAACTGAAATCGCGACCGAGAGTCAGCATCGCGCGGTTCTCGTGTTGCGGGGGGAAGGTCTCCACCCTGCCATCCGGGAGACCGACCCACAGCAAATCGGGGTCCCGCCGCTGGATCCCATCGCGCTTGAGCCCGTTGCCGCGCGCACCGCAGGCGTGCTGGAAGATTTTCTGGATGGCGTTCGCAGGGCTATCGGAGATCGGGCCCCAGCCAACTTCGTCCTGATGCGCGGGTATGCCGGCCTGCCTGCGCTTGAGACCCTGGGTGAGATATACGGGCTCGATCCGGCATGCTTGGCGTCGTACCCAATGTACAAAGGCCTGGCCACGATCGCCGGGATGACCGTCCTCGACACCGGCGACACCCTTCCAGGACAGGTCACGGCGTTGAAGAAACACTGGGAAGAGCACGACTTTTTCTTCTTTCACTTCAAGCCGACTGACTCGCTGGGGGAAGACGGCGATTTCGACGGCAAGGTCGCCGCGATTGAAGAGGTCGACGCCGTAATTCCGGACATCCTCGCGCTTGGTCCGGCGTCCATGGTCGTGACCGGCGACCACTCCACCCCCGCCCGCCTCGGGCAGCATTCGTGGCACCCGGTCCCGTTTCTACTCCACGCCGAGAACATCGTTCCCGACGCTGCCGCGGAATTCGGCGAGCGCGCCTGCGGCACCGGCAGTCTCGGGCTTTTCCCGGCCCGAAGCACGATGAGTTTGCTTGCCGGCTACGGCGGCCGGCTCAGAAAATTCGGCGCGTGAGCAGAAGGGGCGGACGGACGTGAGCCCGCCGGCCGATCCGCGTCGCTCGTTGCCGGCGGTGGATACTCTGGCGGCGAACGTCGTCGAACTCGATCCGGCGTTACCGGCAACGCTCGTGGCGAGCCAGGCTCGCGCCGAACTCGAGCGGCTCCGCAGGCAGCTTGACGGCAATGGGACGGGGCCGGACAGTCAAGAATTGGCGGCCGCGGTGGCACTGAACGTGCGCGTAATAATGTCGCCAAGCCCTCGGGGAGTGATCAACGCCACCGGCGTCATCGTGCATACCAATCTCGGCCGGGCCCCGCTGTCCGATAGAGCTATCGAAGCGCTTCGCCGCGCGGCGGGCGGTTACTCGAATCTGGAATACGATCTCGAAGCTGGCGGGCGAGGATCTCGGAGGGCCCACGTGGAGGAGTCGCTTCGAGAACTCACCGGTGCTGAGGCCGCCCTGGTTGTGAACAACAATGCGGGCGCCGTCTTTCTCTGTCTGAGCGCTCTCGCCGACGGTCGGGAAGTGATTGTCAGCCGGGGCGAGGCGGTGGAGATCGGCGGTGGCTTCAGAATCCCGGAAATCCTGGAGCGAAGTGGCGCTGACCTTCACGACGTCGGCACCACCAACCGCACTCGCCTTTCCGATTATGAAGCGGCCATCGGCCCCGACACCGCGATGATCCTCAAGGTCCACGCCAGCAATTTTCAAGTCGTCGGCTTCACTGAGGGCGTGGAATTACAGGAACTATGCGATCTCGGAGAGCGAAGCTCCATTCCCATAATGAACGATCTCGGTAGCGGGACCCTGCTGTCCACAGTTCCGTATGGACTCGGTTCGGAGCCCACGGTTCAGGAAAGCGTGGCCGCCGGAATCGCGTTGACCACATTCTCCGGCGACAAACTGCTCGGCGGGCCACAGGCGGGAATCATCGTGGGAAGACGCGATCTGGTCGACGCGATCGCGCGCCATCCCCTCACAAGGGCTTTGCGACCGGACAAACTGTGCCTCGCGGCTCTGCACGCCACGCTGCTTTCGTACCTGGAAGGCCGGGCCGAGGAGGAGATTCCGGTGTGGCGGATGATTACCGCGACGACGGAGCAACTCGAGCACCGCGGCCGGACGTGGGCCGACGCCCTGGGGACCGAATTCGAACGTGAGCTGATTCAGGCTGATGCTGCCGTAGGGGGAGGATCGTTGCCCGGCAGGGTGATCCCGTCCGTTGCGCTGCGCATAGTCTCACGTCGGCGCTCTCCCGACCAGCTGGCCGCGACTCTGCGAAAGGCCACTCTGCCCATCATTGGCAAGATCGAATCGGAAGCATGCTTATTGGCGCCCCGGACTGTGCTCGAACGCGAGGATGAGGCGGTGGTGAAAGCGCTGCGGAGTCTCTGAGCCGTGGCGGCGTCTCGGCCTGCCGGCAGACTTCGGATCGGCACCGCGGGCTAGAGCTACGCCGATTGGTACGGCACTTTCTACCCGGTCTCCGGCAAGAAGCGCGGATTAGACGAACTGGCCTTCTACTGCGAGCATTTTGACTCCGTCGAATTAAATAGCAGCTACTACCGCATCCCATCTCCATTCCTCATCGACAGTTGGATCGAGCGGACACCCGACGACTTCCTCTGCGCCGTCAAGGCTTTCAGCGGGCTGACACACCATTTCGAGGCGGCCGCGACCCGTACGTTTAGTGAGTTCGCCCGGGCTGTCGCGCCCATGCGCGAGGCCGGCAAACTGGGCGCCGTGCTCATGCAGTTCCCGCCACGTTTCAGGCGAGATAAAACCGGAATCGCTTATCTGCGTCTGCTGCCGGAACTGCTGCCGGAATTGCCGGTGGTGATTGAATTTCGCCACCAGAGCTGGGTCGACGGCCCGGCCCAAGATGAAACCGTGGACGTGCTACGCGAGCTGGGGCTCGGATTCTGCTGCGTTGACGAGCCCCAGCTCAAGGGCAACATGCCGCCGGTCACCGCGGTCACCGGCTCGGTGGGATATGTTTGTTTTTACGGGCGTAATTACGCGGATTGGTGGCCGGCCATTAATCAGCGCCGCGCCCACCAACTTCGTCGCGAGATTCGCCATGACTCCGGCTCCCACCGCGAGCGTCGAGCCCGGGAGAAGGACCTGGAAAAGCAACTCGAGAACCAGAAGTCCCAGCGGTACAACTACCTGTATTCGCAGGCCGAGCTGTTCCCCTGGCGGGAACGAATCAAGGCGATCGAGCGGGAGGCGGTCACGACCTTCGCCGTGACCAACAATCATTTTGTCGGACAGGCCGTCGCGAACGCCAAGATGTTGCAGGTGATGTTCAATGAACTTCAACGTGGCGAAGAAACCGACCATCTCCGAAAGCTCATGCAGCTTGCGATGGAACTCGAGCGAGGCCGTCCGTGGGAGGTGCTGACCGCTGATCTTGAAACTGACTGAGGCATAAGCTACGCCAGCGCCGCGCCCGTCGATTCCAATTACAATCCCTCGACGTTGTAAATCAGGATGGCAAGCATGACCGGCAGCACTGACAAGCCCACCAACATACTTACCGGGATCAGTGGATGGCACCGGCTGGAAGGTTTCTATCCGCCCCGCACCCGCCAGCCAGACATGCTGAGCTACTATGCCGAGCACTTTTCCCTGGTCGAGGTCGCCACCACATTTCAGGGCATACCGGCGGAGGAGCGGGTGCGGGAGTGGGCTGACTCTGTACCGGACGGATTTCTATTTGATGTGCTGGCATTCGGAGGCTTGACGTTGCATCAGCGACGTCCGGGCGCGACGGCGAGCACCGCCATCCAGAGCTGGTCAGAAATTGCCGTGGAACCCCCGGACGTGATTTTTGATGAGTTCGTGTCTGCCATCGCTCCGCTGTCGGCCGCCGGCAAGCTGGGCGTCATCATGTTGCAGTTTCCGCCGTGGTTCGATTCGGGACGGGAAAGCATAGAGTATTTGACGCGCTGTCGTGAGCGCCTGTCCGACCTACCGCTGGCCGTCGAATTTCGCAGCGTTTCCTGGTTCCTACCTGCTTCCCGCCTGGAAGACACGCTGGATCATCTGATCGATCTTGAGATCGCCCTTTCACTTTCTGACTTTCCCCCGGACCGTGACACTCCGCCGTTTCACCCCATTGTCACTGTCACCGACGTAGCCCCAGTCCGGTTGCATGGACGCAAGAAAGGCAGCTGGGAGAAAATTGCCCCGACGGCGACAGCGATCGCAGAGTTCACCTATGGCGAGGCCGAACTTGGAGAGCTGGTTGGACCGGTGGCGGCATTAGCGGCTGAAGCTGATCGAGTACACGTCATCTTCAATGTTCAGCCGTCTTCAGCAGCGGTTCGCGCGGCCACCGATTTTCCGGAAATGGTAGGCGGCGGCACCGATGACCGTCTGAAGAGCTACACATAATGTAAGCGAATCCGCCGTCATCGTGCATAGAATAGTGGTTCGGAATCGGGGTATTCGCTGGCGCCCTATCGACCGTATCAATCGCGGTCGTCAGTCGCGCTCTATCGAGCCTTCTCGGTATTGCGACAGGAGGGCTGTCGATGGGAATCCAGAACGGTTCCCTGTATCTGCCCGTGTTGCTTGGGGATGTGCAGAGCACTCCCATAACCGAATCCACGCTGTTTCTTGAATCGCGCGATAACTACGTCATGTTTCGTGAAGCGGGCAGTCGCATCGACCGGCAGGACATTACTCGGCTGAAGAGCAGCGGAGTCGAAACCCTGTACGTGCTCTGTACCGACGGCAGCGAGATAGACAACTACGTCGACCGGCACCTTACCGACGCTCTCAGTGACCCGAACCTGGGATCAAGCCAGAAGGCACACATCCTGACAGCATCCTCCGCCGCCATCGCGTGGAAAATCATGGATCATCCCAACGTCATTGAATTCAACCGCGCCCGGCCCATCATCGACGCAACAGCCGGTCAGGCGATTTCGTCGCCGGAGACTCTGTTCGAACTGATTCGCTCCAGCGGCGCGGACGACTCCCTGCAGACCAACATGGTTAACTCCGCCATCTACGCGCTGGCGCTCTGCGGGCCACTTGGGATTACCGATCCTAAAGAGATGGAAGTGATGGCGCTGGCCGGATTCCTGCACGATATCGGCAAGACTCAGATTCCCCGTGACGT
Source organism: Chloroflexota bacterium (assembly GCA_963577415.1). Lineage (GTDB taxonomy): Bacteria > Chloroflexota > UBA11872 > UBA11872 > VXNJ01 > JASLPR01. The sequence continues at coordinate 6,158 of CAUYYU010000010.1, read as the reverse complement.
GCTTTACAAGCAGGGTCCTCTATCCAAGTCTGAATGGACGCTGATGCGCCAGCACGTCCTCCTCAGTTACAATCTCCTGCGTCAGATTCGTAATCTACCCGCGCCTGTTTTGGAAGCAACTCGGAGTCACCATGAGCGGATGGACGGGCAGGGCTATCCTGACAGACTCAGCGGGGGCGACATCCCGTTTGTCGCACGGGTCATCGCCGTCGTCGATGTACTCAACGCTCTGACAGTGGAGACTCCTGATCGTCGGTGCCTGACTGCCTTCGAGGCCATCACAATGATGCGCGATCGGATGGAGGGGCAGTTCGACCGCGAGATATTGCGCGCCTTAATTTTCGGACTTGCCCGGCCGGAATAGGAATTTGGAGCCGGTGGTCCGTCGATCTCTCGATTCTCCCCCGTCGAGCTACTATCCGGGGCTGGTTCGAGCTCATCGAATTCGTCGCCGTATGTGCTTCGAGAAAGGATCTGATTCAGCCATGCAGGGAAGGCGTCTTGGCTCCGCTGTGCTAGTCGCGCTGGTGGCTCTGCTGCTGGGGATGACGGTCGGCCTTTCCCAGCTTTCCGCGGCCACGATCCAGTACAGCTTGACCGCGGAATGGGGAAAGACGGGATCGGGTGAAGGCGAATTCCTCCGGGTTGCTGGCATCGATGTTGACGCGGGCGGGAACGTGTACACGAGTGACGGTGTCCTTGGCAGGATTCAGAAGTTCAGTTCGGAGGGAACTTATCTGTCCGGCTGGGGTGGCCTCGGCTCGGCCAACGGCCGCTTCACTGGTCTTCAGGACGTGGCGGTTGATTTTGCCGGTAACGTCTACGCCCTAGATCTGGTCGGCAATCGGGTACAACGATTCAGCGGGGACGGAGATTATGTCGGCGGCTGGGACGTTATCGGTGCGACTCTGGTGCTGTCGCGCTCCCTGCCCTTCGGCGGCATCGCCACCGACGGCAGCGGGGATGTATATGTGGCCAGCAGCGCCCACGCGGGCGTCGTCGTCTTTGATGGCGGCGGCAATCAGAAGCGGATAATGAACGTCGATACCGGCGCGTCCCTGAACGTGCCCACCGGGATCGATGTCAACGGCGACGGCGTCACCTACGTGTTTGACACCTTCAACCGGCGCATCCAGCTTTACGCCGCCGACGGGCAGGCGTTGGCTCCGATTTCCGGCGCGGCCACTCCGGACACCGTTTTCCGGTCCCTTGCCAGGGGTGACGTCGAAGTCGACGCTGCCGGCCGAATCTATGTAGCCGACTTCGCCAATGGCCGAATCCACCGATTCGCGGTGGACGGCACGTTCGAGCACTCCTTCGTGGTTCGCGATTCCACCGGGCGGATCGTGCTTCCCGGGGGCATCGCCGTCGACTCGTCCGGAAACGTGTACGTAGCGGCCTACTACCTCAACAAGGTGCTGAGGTTTTCGCCCGCGGCCTAGGCAAGCAGCGCTTTCGGGAACTTCGCCACGACCGTATATAGAGGGTCGACCACGTTGCCCACCCGAACCAGTCCGGCCTGGGATTGCAGCTGAAACGCCTCCCACTGATCGAATCCGTATTCAGCCTCTAGCCATCTGACCATCGCCACTTTCGCGATCCGAACAGCGTCCACCAGCGGCCGGGTGTTGGCCACGGTCATGATGTAATCGTCGTTCTCCATCCGCGGCCAATCGATGGTCTTGTCCTTTATCAGGTCGATCGTCAGAGTGGTGCGGGTGGGGGTTTCCAGAGCGGAGCCGCAGTCCTCGCCATCGCCCTGGGCCCCGTGGCCGTCTCCAAACATCAGCAGCGCGCCACGCCGGAAAACCGGAAGGTAGAGGGTGGTTCCGGCGGTCGTCTCCACACAGTCCATGTTGCCGCCGTGGTTGTAAGGCGTCATGGTGCTGACGACTTCTCCGTTTCGCGGGCAGACTCCGATGCACCCCAGGAACGGATGCGTGGGAATGGTCACCCGCTTCAGCCGGCTGTCGGCGAGTTCGAGAGTCGCCTCCGAGCGGGCGGCATTGAAGTTCCACCGATACTCGCGGTAAGGCAACGGCTCGTTGAGCCCGGTGGGTCCGTGCACCCGGCTTTCCACACCCAGGATTCCCATCCCCGGATTGTGCCGTGACCACGCCCAATCGCGGGTCAACTCAATTTCGTCGATGTGCACGGCGAGCATGTGGCCCGGCTCCGCGCCATCCACATATACCGGCCCGGTTTGTGGATTGGCGAAACTAAGCTCGGTATCCGGGTCCTGCTGAAACATCTCCGCTGGTGGTCGCTGGCCGTTCTCGTCGAGACCGCCTGCGTCCAGCGTCTTCGCCCGGACGGAATCCCCGGGGGATATCCGCACCGCGGGCTCATGAGGGCCGTAGGTAACGTAAAAGGTTGACGACTCAAAATCGTGCAGCCGGCTGCTCATATGCAGATTCGCTTTCCTGGAGCCCGGCGTCGAACCGGGCCTGGTTATATCACTGGCGAGCCGTCGCTGATGCCGCTCTGTCTCCAACATCTCGCTCGACGCTAGCCGGGTCCAGCACGTCTACCAAACCTTCCGCCTCCTGACCGAACCGCCGATCGCCGACGGTCACGTCCAGACAGTAGGCAATCTTTCGCCCGGGCGTCTGCCGCCGGGGAAATTTTAATTTCATCGAACACATCACGGTGTCCCTTCCCGCCACCCCGATTTCTATAGAGTCGGGATCGGCCTTCCAGCCGTTTGGGAGATCGGCAACTATGGTGAAGGTGGCTTCTTCGTCCCGGTGATTTCGCAATGTGACCGCCAGGTCCAACTCCCCGCCGGCCGCGACCCGAGCTCGGTAAGGCCGGATGCCGACGAAGCGGGGATCAACGGAAAATCCGGTCGCTTCCTCCTCGTCAGTCAATAGGTCGAAGGCTGTCGCAAGTTCTTCAGCGCGATGAAGCGGCTCTTCCAGTACCTCCGGGCTAACCGAAATCGCCGCCGAATGGCCGGTGAGAAGCATCTGCGGCTCAAATTCGATCAACTTCCGAATAGAAGTCTGAAAGCCGTCAAGTTCGAAGCGATTTCGGTAGACGGGCCCCCCGATTCGCGGCCCGGTCATCGAAGAGAGGATATTGTCGCCGGTCAGGGCCAGCTTCAGACCGTCCACTCTGACGAAAGTGTGGGCTGCAAAGTGGGTGTGACCCGGGGCGTGTTCGGTTTGAAAGCAAAATCCACCCCAGTCGAATTCCTCTCCCTCTTTCAGAACTCGGTCCACCCGCATAGATTCCACGGGGAGACAGGCTAGGTCGTAGGCTCCCGGATGCTCGAGGATGTCGCTGAAAATTTCGTGCGCCCAGAGTTGAGTTCCGTACTCCCGCTGCAGAGTGGGAATACCAGAGACATGATCGTCGTGATAGTGGCTTGGGATGACAACGTCTATCGACTTTACCGCCGCCACTTCCATTAGCTCTCTTATGGAGTGCTCAACGAAACGGCGGAGATCGCCGGCGTGATGCTGGCTGGCGTAGCCATAGTCCAGCAGCATCGCTTCACCTTCATCGGTGACGATTGCGTAGAAGTTGGCGACCGCGCTCGCGTTGAGCCACATGTGCTTGGAGACCTGGCGAAATCTGGGGTTGATGGCGAGATCTGGCGCGGACACTGGCTCCGGCGTGAAGCTGACGACCTGAAACAGTCGGGAAAGATTTGCTATCAGCTGATCGATCGCCGCTTGAGGACGGCCGATGGGGCTACCGTGACTGGGCAACAGCCGGTCCAAATTTGCCCGTCGCAGAGCGTCCAACGAAGAGATGGAGGCGTTGATGCCGTCAGTGGCCATGTATGCCCACTGGAGATCGTGGACGCGCCACACTTTACCCGGGCCGCTGATCAGGTCGCCGCTGAATGCAACGGTCTCCCCGTCTACATCACCAACCAGGGTGACCGATCCCCGGGTATGGCCCGGCGTCGGCAGCACACTGAGTTCCAGTCCTCGCCAGCGATAAACGTTGTAGTCGGCCAATTCGTGGGAGACCTGGACCGAACGTCGCAGAGTGTATGAATCAGATTGGACATCATAATTCGCCAGGAGTTGTCGGTGGCGCCAGAAGGCCTCGACATTCTCGAAGAGGTGCTGTTCCCGCGCCGGCACGGCGATCGGGATGCCACGCTCATTCAGAATCCCATCACCCTGGCACTGGTCCCGGTGATGATGTGTGTGAAGGACCGCTTCTACCTCTTCGACACCAATCTCCGCAAGGGCGTCCAGCACTGCCCCACTTCCGAAATCGATCAGGAGCGCCCGATCGCCGTTGCGTACAACGTAAACGTTACAGGTGTCGGCGAAGATGAATAAGTTTTCAGAAAGTCGGCGTAGACTTTCCAGGGTTTGCTCCATATACGGTTCCGGTTTTCAGGTCTATCTAGTGTAGTCAGCAGAACTGGAAGACGGGTAACCGGGCCGAACGACCGTGGGGACCGGTCTCATCTCCACCGCCCGGAGTGGCACACGCAGCGTTTGCCCTCGGCGGATTCGGAACACCTCATTCAAGTGGCAGGGTCACGGTCCGGACGGTCTTGTAGGTCTGCGCGTCGAGAACCTGGAAGGTCAGCGCTTGACGATTTTCCCGGTAGCCGATGATCAGGAAGTGCCCACCCGGGTCGGGCCAGATGAAGCCGGCGGGCGATTGTAGGGCCACGACTTCGAGAAGTTCGCCGGTATTGGGATTGGCCACCATAAGTTCCAAACGGTCCGAGCTGATCAGGAGCAACTCCCCGTTGTTCCCAAACGCCATGCCCTGGGCGAGCGGCATGACAAGTAGAGGTTCGCCGATCTCCCCGGAATCCGGGTCCAGCGAACGGACAGCCCCGGTTTGTTCCTCCAGCACCAGCAACCTGCCCTGACCATCGACCAACAACTGTCGGACCGCGTCTACGACGCCGGGGTGACGGGCGAGAGTGTCGCCATTTGCTGCGTCCAGGACCCTTACGGTTCCAGTAAGCCAGTCGCCTACGTACATCCGGGTGCCGTCGAGTGAGAGCACCGGGGTAAGCGAGGATGTGGGAATTTCGCGACGAAATAGGACACGCCCGGTTGTCGAATCCAGAGTCACGACAGCGGCCGCCTGACCGTCAAAGAACCCGATCGTTGTAGACATGACCACGGTCCCTATCGCGCTTTCGCCCACATAGTGCGTGATAGTGGAATTTCCCGCGCTGTAGCCGGCCGCCAGCCGTCCGGCGGCAGCCACGGCGAGTAAGGGGCGCAGGATTTCCTGCCCGTCCCCACCTCCGGTGTCGAGCAAGAAATCGTAGTAGACGCCGGCACGCGGGTCGGCGACCGGCCCGAGTCTCCCGCGTGGTGCCGTGAGCGGTTCCTGCACTGCCAGCCCCGAGGCCAGATCGACGCCTCCCACCACCGCCGGTCCGCCCTCGAATTGCGCAAAGGCCAGGCCGAAAAGGCGCCTCCCGGGCAGGTAGCGAAGACTCAGGCTGATGTCTGCGATGCCTTCCGCGGAGATCAGTGCCTCACCACTTGCACCTGCCTGGAAGTCGACCATCGCCGCGGACACGGAGTACTCGCCGGGGACGATGCCGGCGATTTCCACCGTTCCATCCTGACCTGTTTGCACGGCGGCGACGATCTGGCCGAACTGATCACGGATTTCGATTAGAGCTCCGTCTAGCGATATTGAGGGGTCGGCATCGGCTACGCTGACGCGCAGGGTGTTCAAGTACCGGATGAGAGCAAATCGCACGGGGAGCACGGCGTACCGCTCGTTATCGCCATCCTCCAGCTCGGCCTGAAAAAAGATTTCCTCCGTCCCCGGCGCCACCAGATGTCGGGGTACCGAAGCTTGCAACTCGAAGGTACCGGCTCTTGAAGTCTCAATTTTTCCCAGACGCAGCCGTACGGCCGCGTCGTCGTTGCCAGCGTCCGTGGTCACATAAACCGTAATTTCGCTCCTCGGGGGCCAGCCCCGACCCTGGATCGTTACGGAATCGCCGGGGACACCCTGGGCCGGGCTGAGAGTAATCCGAGCCCCGGCGGCAGCCTGGGCGGAAGCGGAACCGCCGAGGGATGTGCCGTACATTCCGAGCGTCACGATTACCAGCACGGGGAGCAAAACGAGCACGCCAAGAGCCGCGGAAATCAGCAGGACTCGCCTGGTGCCCATCTAGCCAGCCGCTGTCGTGTTGAACACTCGCT
>CAUYYU010000009.1:0-23054 GCA_963577415.1 Chloroflexota bacterium | reverse complement strand
GCGCCGCGCTCGGACTGGAAGCGACGGGGTGATTATTACGAGTGGATCGAAGAACAGGGGGCGAACGCCGACGACGTCTTGGAGCAGTTTGACGAGCGACGGCGGCCGCGCCCGGCCGGCGACATGCCGCAGGGCGGGTTGTGGGAGCCGACACCGGAGCAGGACAACGCCCCGCCCGAACTGCATCAGACAACCTGGTGCACCACACGGGCGATCGAGTTCATCGACGAAGATCGCGACGAAGGTCAGCCCTGGCTGATCAGCCTGAACCCATTCGATCCCCACCCGCCGCACGACGCGCCCTGGGAGTTCTATCGCCGGTACGACCCGGATACCCTCCCGGCACCATTATTTCGGGAGAGTGATGTAGAGACCCAGAACCAGATCTCCGATGCCGGAGTCGATTTCCAGACGAGCTCGCATCCGCCGGAGCACTGGGGATTCCCGAAGGTGAAGGCGTCCTACTACGCAATGATCGAGCTGATAGACGAGCAGTTCGGGCGGCTGTTGGATCATCTAGACGCAATCGGCGAGCGGGAGAACACGATCGTGATCTTCATGAGCGATCACGGCGAGACCCTCGGGGATCACGGCCTGGCGCTGAAGGGGTGCCGATTTTCCGAGGGGCTGGTGCGGGTGCCACTGATGATTTCATGGCCGGGACGTTTTGAGCAGGGCGTGATCAGCGACGCGCTGGTCGAGCTGACCGACATCGTGCCGACGTTCATGGAGGTGGCCGGGTTGGCGGCGCCGCAAGACATGCACGGAAAATCGCTGCTGCCCATCCTGACGGGAGAGTCCCCGGCCGGAGAACACCGCGACTTCGTCTGGAGCGAGTTCGCCGACTGCATCATGCTCCCCGACAGATCTCGGGCGACCATGTATCGCAACCGGCGCTGGAAGCTGGTGGTTTATCACGGCAATGATGTCGGCGAGCTGTACGACATGGAGAACGACCCCGACGAGTTCGAAAATCTCTGGGACAGCTCCGACCATGCCGGGACGAAAGCCGAGCTGGTGCTGAAGAGCTTCAACCGCACCGTGATGACCCAGAATCTCGGCCCCGACCGGGCCATGCGGTACTAGATGACAGCAACGGCACGAAACGAGATGCCCGCCGAATCGGGATCTGAGCTGAATCAGAACAATGCGCCGGCGCCGCCCAATATCGTCCTGATCGTGGCCGACGACATGGGATTCTCCGATTTGGGGGGTTTCGGGTCCGAGATCGAGACGCCCAATCTGGACGCCCTCGCCGCCGGCGGGGCGCGGTTCTCGCAGTTCTACGCCTACCCCCGCTGCTGCCCGACCCGCGCCTCGCTGCTTTGACCGCCGGGCCGGCCCGGCCGACAGGCTAGCGGTCGGGAGGGCTCAGTACGCCGGACGAGGGGATGGCCCCGTGCCAGGGGCGTTCGGCGATGGCTTCTTCGTTGAGGTCGATGCCCCAACCCGGGGAGTGCGGAATGACCAGATAACCATCCTCGATCTGGGGGGTTTCGGTGAAGAGGTCGTCGCGCCAGGGAGCGGCGTCGACGTCCGTTTCCATGATCTGCACGCAGCGGGTGGCGGCGCAGAGGTGGGCGGCCATGAAGGTGGAGAGGTGGCTGTAGTAGTTATGAGGGGCCATGACGATGTCATGGCTCTCGGCCAGGTCAATGATCGCCTTCGCCTGAGCGAAGCCGGTCCAGGGGATGTCGACCATGCCGACGTCCATTGCCTTCTGTTCGAGGAACGGGCGGTAGTCGAGAAGCGTGTTGACGCTTTCGCCGGAGCAGATGGTGGTGGAGGTCGAGCGGGTGACCTGCCGCAGGGCCGCCGGCTCCCAGGTGTCCAGTTCCAACCACATCATGTCGTAGGGCTCCAGGGCCTTCGCGATCTTGGTGGCGCCGTGGGTCTTGAAGTTGTAGTTGATATCCAGGGCCAGGTCGAACCCGTCGCCGGTGCCGGCGCGAAAGGCGTCAAGCAGGCTGGTGATGCGCTCGAGAATGCCGGGCTCCAGGATGCCGTCCGTCGTGGCGTAAACGTCGGCGGGATCGCCGGGGATGGTGATGTTGGTCTTGAGGGCGGTGAAGCCGCGCTGTACGACCTCGCGGCCGAGGTCGGCGATGTCATCGTAAGTACGGATGGGCGGAGTGCCGAGGAGTTCGGAGTAGCGCGCGCGATAGGTGCTGCAATGGGACCAGTACAGACGGACGCAATTGCGAAAGGGGCCGCCGAACAGCTCGTAGACGGGAACGCCGTACGCCTTGCCCTTGATGTCCCAGAGGGCGCATTCGATGCCGGCGATTGCGCGTCCCATGGTGCCGCCGGGCGCCTGCTGATTGTGCCGGTTCATCGCGGCCGTGAGCGCCGCGACGGCCATGGGATCCTGATCGAGGACAACACCGCGCATATCCAGGACGCCGCCGGCCACGGCGTTGGGCGCGCGCCAGTCGGAGCATTCGCCATAGCCGGTGATGCCGGCGTCCGTCTCGACCTTGACGAAGGTGTAGGCGGCCCAGGCGGCGTCGGCCTGAATGGGCTGGACGTTGGTGATTTTCACGGCTGCCTCCGGTTCGGCGGGACGGCGGGTCGCCACCGAGATGTTAGGGGAAGGGGTCGGGGCGGGGAATTCGGCGGTGGTTTTACAGGGAGTCGGAAGGCGGCGTAGCATCACCGCACCGGATTCCCGGAGAAGCGTCGGCCGAAGGAGTACGAAGATGGCGGATCAGGCAGAGACCGACACCCGACCGAACATCGTCCTGATAATGGTGGACGATATGGGCTTCTCCGACATCGGATGTTTCGGCTCGGAGATCGCGACGCCCAACGTGGACGCGCTGGCCGAAAACGGGGCGACCTTCACCCAGTTCTACAACTACGCCCGCTGCTGCCCCACGCGAGCCTCGCTGCTGACCGGCCTCTACCCGCACCAGGCCGGGATTGGGCACATGACATTGGACCTGGAGACGGTGGGATACCGGGGATTCTTGAACCGCGAGTGCGTCACCATCGCCGAGGCGCTGAAGGGCGGCGGGTACACCTCAATGCTCTCGGGCAAGTGGCACGTGGGCGGCGACTACCTGCTGTCGGCCACCCACGAGGCGCACCCGGGCGAGGAGCAGTGGCCGCTGCCGGTGCAGCGCGGATTCGACCGGCACATCGGCACCCTGACCGGGGCGGGAAGTTTCTGGAATCCGCACACGATGGTGGACGGGGATAAGCCGATCGAACCGGAAGGCGACGACTTTTACTACACGGATTTCATCGCCGACAACGCGGTGGATTTCATCGGCGAGCAGGGCGTCAAAGACAACCCCTTCTTCCTCTACGTCGCCTTCACCGCCCCACACTGGCCGTTGCACGCGTTCGAGGAGGACATCGAGAAATACCGCGGCAGGTACCGGGGCGGCTGGGACGAGTTGCGGACTTCAAGGCATGAGGAGTTGAAGGGCTCGGGAATCCTGGATTCGAAATGGGACATCTCGCCCAGGGATGAGTCGGCCCCGGAGTGGAGCGAGGTCAAGGACCGGGACTGGGAAGACGCCCGGATGGCGGTCTACGCCGCCCAGATCGACCGCATGGACCAGGGCGTGGGGCGGATCATGGCGAAGCTCGCGGCCATGGGACTGAAGGACAACACCCTGGTCATGTTCCTGTCGGACAACGGCGGCTGCGCCGAGTTCTTGAAGGAGGACGGCCGGGTCGAAGTCGCCCCCACCGAGACCCGCGACGGCCGGGCGGTGAAGGTCGGAAATCATCGCGACGTGACGCCGGGTCCGGACGACACCTATCTCAGCTACGACCTGCCCTGGGCGAACGCCAGCAACGCCCCCTTCAAACTTTTCAAGCACTGGACCCATGAGGGCGGCATCGCGACACCGTTCATCGCACACTGGCCGAAGGCGATCCCCGCCGGACAGCGGGTGACTTCCCCAACGCACCTGATCGACGTGATGGCGACCTGCGTGGACGTCGCCGAGACGCCGTATCCGAGCGAGTACGACGGCAACAAGATCCAGCCGTTGCAGGGCGAGAGCCTGCGGCCCGCCTTTACCAACGACGCCTGGAGCCGGGACCGGGAAATCTTCTGGGAGCACGAGGGCAACCTGGCGGTGCGGCAGGGAAACTGGAAGCTGGTGCGGCGATTCCCCGGCGATCTGGAGCTGTACGACATGGACGAAGACCGCACGGAATTGAGCGACCTGGCGGAGAAGCTGCCGGACAAGGTGGCGGAACTGCGGGGTCTCTACGACGACTGGGCGGCGAACTCGCGCGTGATCCCCTGGGAGGAAATCCTGGACCTGCCGAAGATGGCGCCGACGAAGCTGCGGCTGTACCAGACTCTCGCGTACAAGCAGTAGGAATGTGCGCCGGTAGCCGTACCTGATTAAGGAGAAGGCCGATGGCTAAAGCGTCAGGTCACGGGACGCGACCGAACATCATGCTGATCCTGGCGGATGACATGGGGTACTCCGATATCGGCTGCTACGGATCGGAGATCGCGACGCCCCACCTCGACGCGCTGGCGGCGGGTGGGGTCCGGTTCACGCAGATGTACAACTACGCCCGCTGCTGCCCGACCCGGGCGTCGCTACTGACGGGCTTGCATCCCCACCAGGCCGGGGTGGGGCAGATGACCGCCGACCTCGGGGTCGCGCCCTACCAGGGCTTCTTGAACCGGAATTGCGTCACCATCGCCGAGGCGCTCAAGCCGGCGGGCTACCAGACCTTGATGTCCGGCAAGTGGCACGTGGGCGGGGACATGCACGGGCTGGCCGATCCGCTCGCGGTGCTGGGCGACGCCCGCCATCCGCGCCCGGTGGATCGCGGATTCGACCACTACTGGGGCGCCATGGGGGCCAACTATTTTCACCCGACCGGTATCTCGGTCGATGACCGTATCGAAGGCCCCCCCGAGGGCGACTTCTACCTGACCGACGCCATCACCGACAACGCGATCCGTATGGTCGCCGAGGCGCAGGATCAGGACGCGCCGTTCTTCATCCACGTGGCCTACTTCTCGCCGCACTGGCCGCTGCAGGCGCTGCCCGAGGACATCGCCAAATACCGGGGGGAATACGCCGGCGGCTGGGACCGGTTGCGGACCTCCCGGCACGAACAGCAGAAGGGCATGGGGCTGCTGGACAGCAAGTGGGAGATCAGTCCCCGCGACATCCAGGCGCCCGACTGGGAGCAGGACGTCACGGAGAAGGAATGGGAAGCGGCGCGGATGGCGGTCTACGCGGCGCAGGTGGACCGCATGGACCAGGGGATCGGGCGGATCGTGGCGCAGCTGCGGGAACTGGACATCCTGGACGACACCCTGATCTTTTTCCTGTCGGACAACGGCGGCTGCGCGGAGTTCCTGGGCGAGGACGGACCGTCGGAAATCCCGACTTCCACGACGCCGGACGGCCGGCTGGTGCGGATGGGGAACAGCCCGGACATTGAACCCGGATCCGACGAGACCTACGCCAGCTACGACCTGCCATGGGCCAACGCCAGCGACACGCCCTTCCGAATGTACAAGCACTGGGTGCACGAGGGCGGCATCTCCACCCCGCTGATCGTCCACTGGCCCGCCGCCGTTGCCGGCGGCCGCATGACCAACGCCCCGGCGCACATCATGGACGTAATGTCCACCTGCCTGGACGCGGCCGGAACCACCTACCCCACGGAGTTCAAGGGCGAGAAGATCACGCCGACGGAGGGCGAGAGCCTGCTGCCGGCCTTCCAGGACGCCGGCTGGCGCCGGCGGGACCCGCTCTGCTGGGAGCACGAGGGCAACGCCGCCGTGCGGCTGGGCGACTGGAAGCTGGTGAAGGACCGGGCCGGCGACTGGGAACTGTATGAGATGAACGAGGACCGGACCGAACAACACGATCTTTCCGCTACCAACCCGGCGCGGATGGCCGAGCTGACCGGCATCTACGCGGAATTCGTGCAGCGCTGCGGAATCATCTCGTGGGACGAGCAGTACGAACGGCTGAAGGGCAGGTTCAACCTGCTGAACTACCCGGGCTCGCTCTACTAGCCGTACCTCCCGCCGACCTTGTTTACAAGGACGATCGCTGGCCCGGGGGCCGTCGAACGCGGTGTGCCGTCTGCGTAGATCGTAGGCCTTGAACCGCCGGGGAAGCACCGCCCGGCGCCGGGCGGTGTCTTAGCAGGGCCGGCCCACTTGCGTCCGCTGCTAGAAGAAACAGGCTGTGGCTGTGTGGCTGCCTTCAATTGCATCCTTTATCCTTGCGCCAACCACTCAGAATAAACAGCCAATGGCTGCCGGGATGGAGTGCTTCTACAAGCCCAAACCCGGCAGCTTGGCACTTATTTGTCAGCAATACTCGCAGGAAGTACAACTAGCGCGGGACCGGCCAACAAAGGAGACCCCGACCATGGCGGACGCCGCGGACCGACCGAACGTCATTCTGATAATGGTGGACGACATGGGGTTTTCCGACATCGGGTGTTACGGGTCGGAGATCGCGACGCCGAACATCGATGCGCTCGCGGCCGGCGGTATCCGGTTTTCGCAATTCTATAACAGCGCCCGATGCTGCCCGACGCGGGCGTCGTTGCTGACCGGGCTGCATCCGCACCAGGCCGGGATCGGTCACATGACGGTGGACTTCGAGGTGGCGCCGTACCGGGGATTCCTGAACCAGAATTGCGTGACGATCGCCGAGGCGCTGGGGGCGGCCGGGTACACGACGCTGATGGCGGGCAAGTGGCACGCGGGCGGGGATTATCCGTTCAGCCGGTGGAAAGACGTGACCGCCGGCGACGCCACCCACCCGACGCCGCGGCAGCGGGGGTTCCAGCATTTCTACGGGACGCTGGCCGGGAGCGGTAGCTTCTTCGACCCGCACACGCTGATGCGGGATGACGAATACATCGAGCCGGAGGACTACGGGGATTACTACTACACGGATGCGATCGCGGCGAACGCGGCCGGGTTCATCGAAGAGCACGGGCAGGGGGACGCCCCGTTCTTTTTGTACGTCGGCTTCACCGCGCCGCACTGGCCGCTGCACGCCTTCGAGGAAGACATCGAAAAGTATCGCGGGAAGTACGCCGGCGGCTGGGACGCCATCCGCACCGCCCGGCATGAGGAGCAGAAAGGGATGGGGTTGCTGGATTCGAAGTGGGAAATCTCGCCCCGGGACGAGAAGGCGCCGGACTGGAACGACGTGGATCTGAAGGATTGGGAAGACGCCCGGATGGCGGTGTACGCGGCGCAGGTGGACCGGATGGACCAGGGGATCGGACAAATAATGGCGAAGGTGCGGGAGCTGGGGATGGAGGACAACACCCTGGTGATGTTCCTGACCGACAACGGCGGGTGCGCGGAATTGCTGCAGGAGGACGGTATCCCTGACACCGCGCCCCGGGAGACCCGGGACGGCCGGACTGTGCAGAGCGGGAACGTGCGGGGGCTGATGCCGGGCGGCGAGACGACCTACCTAAGCTACGACCTGCCCTGGGCCAACGTCAGCGACACCCCGTTCAAACTCTTCAAGCACTTCACTCATGAAGGCGGGATTTCGACGCCCTTCATCGCGTACTGGCCCAACCGGATCGCCGCCAACGGGATGACGCATTCGGCCGGCTGGATCGGGGACGTGATGGCGACGTGCCTGGACGCCGCCGGGGCCCGGTACCCGAAAGAGTTCAACGGCCATGCAATCACGCCGCTGGAAGGCGAGAGCCTTTTGTCGGCATTCGCCGATGAAGATTGGACCCGCGACCGGCCGATCGTGATCGAGCATGAGGGCAACGTGGCGGTGCGGGTGGAGAACTGGAAGCTGGTGCGACGCTACCCGGGAGAGTTCGAGTTGTACGACATCGACGCTGACCGAACCGAACTGGATGACCGGGCGGTGAAGAACCCGGGGAAACTGCGGAAGCTGATCGGCCTGTACACCGAGTTCGCGGAGAAGGTCGGGGTGGTGGAGTGGTCGGAATTGGTCGAGCACCCGGCCGGGGCGCGCTTCAAAAAATGGCTGTGATCGAGGCCCACTGTGGCAGCTGAGGGCGTACGGGCGCTGGCGTTCGACGTCTTCGGCACGGTCGTGGACTGGCGGGGCTCGGTGATGCGGGAGGTCACAGAAAGGGGCCTGGCGGTCGACGCCGGCGAGTTCGCGGTCGCCTGGCGGGACGGGTACGCGCCGGCGATGGCGCAGGTTCGCTCGGGCGAGCTGCCCTGGACGAACCTCGATGGGCTGCACCGGATGATCCTGGACGAGTTGCTGGAACGGTTCGCGGTGAGCGGGTTGGATGAGCCGGCGAAGGACGATCTCAACCGGGCCTGGCACCGGCTGACCCCATGGCCGGACGCGGTGAAGGGGCTGACGCGGCTGCGGGAACGATTCGTGCTGGCGACGCTATCGAACGGCAACGTGGCACTGTTGACGAACATGGCGAAGCACGCCGGGTTGCCCTGGGACTGCATCCTCTCGGCGGAGTTGGTGGAACGCTACAAGCCGGATCGGGAGGTCTACCTGATGGCCGCGAGCTACCTGGGGCTGGAACCGGAAGAGGTGATGATGGTGGCCGCGCACCCGGCGGACCTGCGGGCGGCGGCGGCGGTCGGACTCCGGACGGCTTTCGTGGCGAGACCGGACGAACACGAGCCTGGCGGGGAGGGGGAATCGGGGGATAAGTTTGACGTGAGCGCGACGGATTTTGAAGACCTGGCCGAGAAGCTCGGGGACCTGATTCAAGAATGAACGGAAAGTAGGCGACCATGCACAGGATCGCGGCGCAGCTTTACTCGCTACGGGATGAGATCGGAGATCGGGCCGGACTGGCGGAAGCGCTGCGGCGTGTAAAGGCGATTGGCTACGACGGGGTGCAGTTCTCGGCGGTGGGTGCGGTGGAGGGAGAGGACGCGGACACGAGCCCGGCGGAGGCACGGCGGATGCTGGATGACAACGAGCTTGAATGCCTGGGGGCGCACCGGGATTGGGGGGCGCTGCGCGACGATACGGCGGTGGAGATCGAATTCCTGCAGGCCATCGGTTGCAGCTACGTGGCGGTGCCAATCTTCCAGGATGTGGCCGACCGTTACGATCCGGAAATTTATCGACGATTCGCCCGAGAGACGGAGGCGGTGGCGCCGGCACTGGGCGCAGCGGGGATCGTACTCGGGTATCACAATCACGCCCACGAGTTCATGCGACCGGACGGCGGAGGGCCGGCGCCGTTCGACATCTTGATCGACGAGGCAAGGGAAGTAGCGCTGGAACTGGACGTGTACTGGGCGGCGGTGGGAGGGGTGGATCCGGCCGGGCTGCTGGATCGACTGCACGGCCGGGTGGACTATCTGCACGTAAAAGACCTGACGCTGTTGCGGGACGAGGGCGAGACCCACCCGCACCCGTTTTTCGCTCCGGTGGGTGAAGGGAACCTGAACTGGGACGCGATCGTCCCGGCGGCGGGACGGGCGGGAACGACGGTTTGGATCGTGGAGCAGGATGCGTTTCGCCGCGATCCCTACGACTGCCTGCGGTCGAGCTATGAATTCATGCGGGCGGCGCTGGATAGGTTGTAGGGGAAGCCGTCGGAGATGGCCTAAAGCGGGAGCGTAACCGGGTAGCCGTCCTGCTCGGCGGATTGGTAGATGGCCAGGATCAGCTCGACTGGAGCGCGGCCTTCGGCGCCGTTAACGTGAGTCTCGCGACCCTCGTGGATGGCGGCTACGAAGTCCTCGATCTGGAGCCGGTGGGGATCGTGATCCATCTGCCCCGGCACCGTGCCCGCCGTATCCGCCGGATCGAGTCCGGCGGAGGGCGCCGGGGAGCCGTCGGCGAGCTCCCAGACGACGGCGCGGCCGTCTTCGAGGACGATGGAACCGGCGTCGCCGTGGAACTCGTGTCGCCGGGGCCGCCCGGCCCGTAACGAGGTCGAGCCTTCGAGGACGCCCAAGGCTCCGCTGGCGAAGCGGATCGCCGCCACGGCGTTGTCCTCGGCTTCGATTTCGTGCGTGAGCGTGGCGGCGTAGGCGCTGACGGAAGTGACCGGCCCCATGACCCACTGGAGGATGTCGATGGCGTGGATGGACTGGTTCATCAGGGCGCCGCCGCCGTCCATTTCCCAGGTGCCGCGCCAGCCGTCGTCGTCGTAATACTGCTGGGATCGATACCACTTAGTGTCGGCGCGGGCCAGGACCATGCGGCCCAGGAGACCGTCTCGCACGGCGCGGTGGGCGCCGGCGATGTCGGGTTCGGCGCGGGACTGAGATATGCAACCGAGGGTGACGCTGGCATC
This sequence comes from Chloroflexota bacterium, assembly GCA_963577415.1. GTDB lineage: Bacteria > Chloroflexota > UBA11872 > UBA11872 > VXNJ01 > JASLPR01. The sequence continues at coordinate 12,803 of CAUYYU010000009.1, read as the reverse complement.
GCGGCAGGCGGCGATGAGGCGGTCGGCGGCGGCCAGGGTGATCTCGATGGGCTTTTCGGTGAGGACATGCAGCCCGCTGCGGGCGGCTTCGACCCCAACACGGGCGTGGAGCCCGCTGGGGACGGCGACGGTGATGGCGTTGGCGACGCCCGCCGCGACCAAAGCTCTAATGGATTCGTAGATGGGGGCCGCAAGGCGCTCGGCCGCGGCGCGGGCGGCCGGGTCGATATCCACGATGGCCGCGAGGTCGGCTCCGCGGGCAGCACGAATGGCTCGGGCGTGGACGTCGCTGATGATGCCGGCGCCCACGATGGCAAATCTGATGTCAGCCGGCAAGGTGGCTCCGTTCGGAGAGGTTGGGACGTGGCCAGTTGGAGGTTAGTTGAAGGGAACGGGTCAGACCAGCCGGGGAGGAGGAGGCCTCAGGTACGACGGGCGAACCGGCGGCCGGGCCGGGCGGAGGCGGGCGGGGAGGCGGGAACGGCCGGAACCGCCAGCTTGCGCTGGAGACGGCCTTCGCGGTGATCCAGTTCCCAATCGGAGAGCTGACCGCCCCAGTAGTTGGCATCGTCGGCGGAGAGGTGACGGGCGCGGTCGCACATCCCCCGGGCGGATTCCAGGAGACGGGCGCGATGCTCGTAGAACTTGGCAAGCTCGATGCAGGCGAGCGCGGCGATGCGGCCGCGACCGTCGGCAACCCGCCGCCAGAGTTCGACGGAGGCGTCCCAGTCGCCGTCGCGCTTGAGCAGGATGGAGAGGTCTAGGGCGACGCGGTTGGAGCCCTCGGCGTCGAGTCCGAGGCTCAGGGCGCGGCGATAGGCGCGGACCGCCTGGCGGGTTCGGCCCATCCCCGCCAGCGTACGGCCGAGCCCCGCGATGAGATATGGACTGACCAGGTCATCGTCCTCCCAATTTGAGAGGGCTCGCTGGATAACCCCGAGGAGCGCGGCCATGGTGACGATGTCCTCAACGTTGTGGGCGAGAACCGGGAGGAGGGGGGCGGGGTCGCGGTCGCGTAGGTAGTCGAAATAGATTTCCGGAATCCGCCAGCTCGGAATATCGAGCGGTCGCAGAAACTCGAAGAGGCCAGCCTCGAAGGCCCCTAGCGAGAGCCCGTTGGCGGTAAGGGGGGACTGTCCCCAGAGGCGGCGGGCGGAGTGCAGCAGGTCAAGGTGGCCCATGTGGTCGATGCGGGGGCGCTGGCGGGACATGATGAAGCGGGTGCGCAGGAGAGGCAGATCGAACGACCGACCGTTGTAGGTAACGGACCAGTTGTGCGCGGCGAAGAGATCGGCAAGGGCGGCCATCATGGGCTTTTCCTCGGACAGGTCGCGCATGAAGTACTGGCGGACGGTGAAGTCGGATCCATCGACGTAGCCGACTCCCACAAGAAATGCGTAGGTGCCGGTGCCGCCGGCGAGGCCGGTGGTTTCGGTGTCGATGAACAGGGCGCGGGCGGTATCGAATTCGGCGAATTCTCCGTCCCGCGCGGCCAGGACGAGCGGTTCGCCGCCGGCGCTGTGCACGTCGTCGGCCCGGACCCCGTCACGCAAGGTCGCAAGCGACCGGCTGGTCTCAGCCATGAGAAAAACGCCGTGCTCGTTTTCGATTTCAACGCCCGGCAAGGCGATGGGGGCGGGGGTGATAGTGGAGCGAGCGGCCATCGGCGAAAAAGAGGCCCAGAGGGCTCAGGAAGCGGTTTTCAGGCGTTGGGCGCCGAGCCGGAGAAGTTCGAGTACGTGGTCCTTGGCGCTGGTGCCAAGCAGTGAAGGGGGACCCACGCAGGAGGGGCAACCCTCGTTGCAGGGACAGGCGCGGACGAGCTCCTCGGATTGGGAGATAAGGTCGGCGTGGACCCGGTAGAGCCGCTCGCTGAAGCCGACACCGCCGGGGAAACCGTCGTAAAGGAAGATGGTCGGAGCATCGGTGAAAGGTGACTTGATCTCGGTGACGCGACCGAGATCTCGCGGGTCGCACATGAGGAACAGCGGGGCGATCTGGTGGAGCACGTGGGCGGCGCCCAGAAGGGCGCTTTCGAGAGGCTCGCGGCCGAGACGGGCCTCAAGATCGGCGGGCAGAGTGAGCCAGTAGGCGGTGGTGTGAGTCTCCTGCTGGGGGAGGTCGATCTTGCCCCAGCCGACGTTGTCGCTGTTGGAAAGCTTGATCTTCTTGAAGAGGGTGGGAAGGGAGGTTATGCGGACCTCGCCCCAACCGCGGCCGAGGCCGCCGGCGGAGTCGGTCTCGAAATCGTCAAGCACGGCCACGCGGACATTCTTGCTGGCGTCCGTATAGTGCTCGACCGCCACCTGCTTGACGTAGGCCTTCTTCTCATCCCAATCGAGGCGATCGACATGGTACTGGCGCCCGGCATGAAGGTAGATGGCATCGGTGTGAATAAGCATGGGCGCGGCGAACGTATCGACCTGGCCGAGGACGCGAGGCTTATTGGTGGTATCAATAATGACGACGTTATCGAGCGCGCCGGTGCGCAGGCTCACGTGCTGGGCGGGGAAGTCGTCGGCCACGGACCAGTGCCACGTATCGTCGGACTTGTGGAGAACTCCCTCGGTCGCCAGATGCTCGAGCATGGCTTCGGTGGTACCGACCCCAAAGACTTCGCCGTCCTCAAAAGGCAGTTCGAAAGCAGCACACTTGAGATGGCTGTTCAGGATGTACAGGTTGTCCGGATTGACGAGCCCGGCTTCGACCGGAGCATCGAAGAAGTAGTCGGGATGATTGATGATGTACTGATCGAGGGGGCTGGACCCGGCGATCATGATGGCGACGGAGGCGTCCTGGCGGCGGCCGGCGCGACCGAATCGTTGCCAGGTGCTGGAAATCGTGCCGGGATATCCGCACAGGAGGACGGCTTCCAACTGGCCGATATCGATGCCCAGCTCCAGAGCGTTGGTGGCGATGACCCCTCGCACATCGCCGCTGCGAAGACCTTCTTCAATGGTACGGCGCTCGGACGGGAGATAGCCGCCGCGATATCCGCTTATTTTACGTCCCCGAAGGGCGGGATCAGCCTGTAGCTTCGACAGAAGGATTTCGGTGTTGACGCGGCTGCGGGCAAAGGCGATGGTCTGGACATCGTTGCCCAGGAAAAGTTTGGCTAGCTCGGCGGTCTCGTCGATAGCCGAGCGGCGGATGCCAAGCTCCGCGTTGACGACGCCGGGATTGTAAAAGATGAAGTGGCGTTCACCTTGAGGCGAGCAGTCATCGTCGATTACGGTGAAATCCTCGCCGGTGAGGCGAGTGGCGAGGTCCCGCGGATTAGCGATGGTGGCGGAGCAGCAGATGAAGGTGGGGTCGCTGCCGTAGAACTCGCAGATTCGGCGGAGACGGCGGAGGACGTTGGCCAGATGGCTGCCAAAGACGCCCCGGTAGGTGTGCAGCTCATCGATGACGATGTAACGGAGATTTTCGAAGAGGCGCGTCCAGTTGGTGTGGTGCGGGAGGATGCCGGTGTGGAGCATGTCGGGATTGGTGATCACGATGTGGCCGGCGCGGCGGACCGCGCTGCGGGCGTCGCGCGGAGTGTCGCCGTCGTAGGTGAAGGTCTTGACGTCGATGCCAGCCGTCGTAATCAGGCCGTGGAGCTCGTCCAGCTGGTCCTGCGCCAGGGCCTTGGTGGGGAACATATACAGGGCGCGGCTGGCCGGGTCTTCGACGATAGATTGGAGGACCGGGAGGTTGTAGCAGAGGGTCTTGCCGGAGGCGGTGCCAGTGACGACGACCACGTTGGCTCCGGCAAGCGCCGACTGAATCGCGTCGGCCTGGTGCGTGTAAAGCTCGGTGATCCCGCGCTCGGCGAGAGCCGCGGTGATGCGGGGACTCACACCCTCGGGGAAGAGGGAGGTCCGGGCTTCGCGGGCGGGAGCGACTCGCCAGCTGGTGACGCCGGCGGCGAAGGAGGCATCGGCCGACAGGCGATCGACAATCTGCGAGGGATTGAGCGGCACGGGCTAAACCTTATGACGAAGGGACGGCATTCCGACCGGAAGCCTCCCGGGTCCAGGCGAGTTTAGACAAAATGTATCGACCGTACAAGATGCGAACGACGGCCGAGAGTAGACCGTGAGGAGTTACCCCGAACGGGTAGTTTTGTCTCGCTCGGAGACGAAGGGGCGGAAGTATACTGCGGAAATCGTCAGTGCAGTGTCCGGCATTCACCGATCGTGACTGCGGGCGCCTAGCGGGCAACGAGGTGGAGGCGCCATGCAAAGCAACAAAGACCAGGACATCAGGCGAAAAGCCGGGCTGGCCGCGACGGGGGGCCTGATCGACTTCCTGTGGGCGAACAAGTACAAGACCCTTCTGTACCTGATCCTGACGGCGGGGATGGTAGCGCTGTGGATCCTGGCTACGGGGTTGATGGTCGGGATCTTGCAGCAGGTGTTCGGCCTGCTTTACGCGATGATGTTCATGGTCGTGCAGTTTGGCGCACTGATCATGTTCATGGCCCGAGGGCGCGTGTACTGGGTGCAGGCGGGTGAAACCGGGGTGACGTTTGACGATTATCGTGGAAACGACAATGTGTTGGAGGTGGCGCGGCGGATCGTGATGCTGTTGCGGGGCGTGCGGGAGATCAAGGAGATGGGCGGGGAGCACACGAGGGGTTTGCTGCTGGAAGGCCCCCCGGGGACCGGGAAGAGTTACCTGGCGCAGGCGATCGCGACCGAGGCCGGTCTGCCGTTCGCATACGCCTCGGCGCCCGGATTCTCAAATATGTTCATGGGAATCGGCGTACTGCGCATCATAATGCTCTACGGAAAAGCACGGAAGATGGCGCGCAAGCACGGCGGCGCAATCGTCTTCATTGATGAAATCGATGCGATCGGGATGGCGCGGGACCGGCAGTCGGGCGGTGGGATGGGTGGGGGAATGGGCGGAATGATGGGGGGCGGCGGCGCAATGATGCTCAACGAGCTACTGACCCAGATGGATCCGCCTAACTTCGATAACGGCTGGCGACCGCGGCTGCTGCGCAAGCTAGGGCTGAGGAAAGAGAAAGCGGTCTTGCCGCCGGTGCTGACGATTGGAGCAACAAACCTCGCCCACAGCCTGGACCAGGCGCTACTGCGGCCGGGACGCTTCGACCGACAAATTCACGTCGATCTGCCCGACTTCGACGGGCGCAAAGACATCGCGTCCTACTATCTGGCCAAGGTCCGGCATGAGGAAATGCCGTTGGACCGGCTGTCCAACGATTCAATCGGATACACCCCGGTCGCAATTAAGCACATCATCAACGAAGGTGTGATCCACGCCCATTTCGATGGTCGGGACGCGATCACCTACGCGGACATCACCCGGGCGCGCGAGGACCACGAGTTCGGACTGCGCGAACCCATCCGCAGCATGCCGCTGGATGAACGCCGGCGGATCGCCTACCACGAGGCGGGGCACGCGGTGCCGCTGGTGAAGCTGATGACGCATGAGCGGTTGTCGAAGGTAACGATCATCCGCCACGGTGGGGCGCTGGGTTTCGCGGCGTGGAAACCGACGGAGGAACGACACACTCTGGTGCGGGAGGAGGCCCTGGCGCGGATACAGGTGGCGCTGGCGAGTCGCGCTGCCGAGGAGCTTTTCCTAGGCACGCGCATGAGCGGGGTGAGCGAGGACCTGGCGCGGGCGTCGGAGCTCGCCTATCACATGCTGGCGGTCTGGGGCATGGATGGGAGCCTCTTCTCGGTATTGCCGTGGGGCCAGGGGCACCTGGACCCGGAAACGAAGACACGAGTGGAGCAGGTGCTGGAACAGGAGTTCAAGAAGGCCAAGGGACTGTTGGTTAAGTATGCCGGGGCGGTGCATGAAATCGCCGAGGGCTTGCTGGAACACGAGGAACTGGATGGGCAGGACGTGATTGACATCATCGCGAAACACGATGAGTTGATCGAGTCCGGAATGGGTCCGAAATACCTCCCGGAATACGCATTGAGGAACGCCGGTGGTCTCAGCGGAAACGGGACCCCCAGATTGCTCTCGCCCAACGGTGATAACGGCTCCGGAGGAACCAACGGCAACGAATCCGCCGGGCCGGCTGATGAGTCCGAAATAGCGGAGTAGTCCCGCGGCGTAACCACCAGACCGGACTGTTCGTTTGCCCAGGTGAACGTGGCGTCGCGGGACCGGCGTCGAGCGTAGAATCTGGGCGGCCGGGGCCGCGCGCGCCCCGGATCACCAAAGACTCTCTCAGAAAGGCCTGCCAACAACGTGTGTGGAATCATCGCCTACGTGGGTCCACGGTCGGTTGTGCCGGTGCTGCTGGACGGGCTGAAGAGGCTGGAATACCGGGGCTATGACTCGGCTGGGATAGCAGCGTTGGAGGGCGGAGAGATTCGGGTTCACCGCCGCGCCGGGAAGTTGCGGGAACTGGAAGAGTCGCTGCGGACGGAGACGTTCGAGGGCACGATCGGGTTGGGCCACACCCGGTGGGCCACCCACGGCCGGCCGAACGAGGTAAATGCCCACCCGCAACGGGATTCGAGCGGCCAGGTCGTGGTCGTGCATAACGGCATAGTCGAGAATTACCGCGAGTTGCGCCAGCGGCTCACCGGCCTCGGTTTCGAATTCGCGTCAGAGACGGACACCGAGGTCATATCCCAATTGATCGCATGGCACCTGCGGGACACGCAGGATTTGCACGAAGCAGTGCGAAGCTCGCTGAAAGAACTACAGGGCGCTTACGCGATCACGGTCATGTGGGCTGGAGATGCCGACACGCTCGTGGCGGCGCGAGTCGCGAGCCCGCTGGTAGTCGGAGTTGGCGACGACGAAGTGTTCGTCGCATCCGACGTGCCCGCCCTGCTTCCCTACACGCGCCGGATCATCGTGATCGAGGACGGCGAGATCGTGCGGCTGACCCGGGGGGGCGTGGTCGTGGTGACCGACGGGGAGGGCCAGCTGCTGGAGAAGACCGTCGAGGAAATTTCCTGGAGTCCGATGCTTGCGGAAAAAGGTGGCTACAGCCACTTCATGCAGAAGGAGATATTCGAGCAGCCGCGCGCGCTCGCGGACACGATTAGGGGCCGGTATTCCGAGGAATCCGGCAAGCTCTATCTCGATAATTTGGAAACGGTGGAACCAAATCTGCAAGATATCGAGCGGGTGTTATTGCTGGCCTGCGGGACTTCGTGGCATGCCGCGCTCGTCGGAAAATATTACGTCGAGGAACTGGTTGGGATACCGGCGGAGGTGGACTACGGATCGGAGTTCCATTACCGGCAGCCGGTGCTCGACGAAAAATGCCTGGTAATCGCCTTGAGCCAATCCGGGGAAACGTTCGACACCCTGGCTGCGATGCGGGTGGCGCAGAAGCAAGGCGCGCCGGTAGTGGCGATATGCAACGTGCCCAGCAGCACGCTCAGCCGAGAGGCCGAAGGCGTTTTGTTCACCCACGCCGGACCTGAGATTGGCGTGGCGTCGACCAAGACGTTCACCGCCATCATCGCCGCCCTATACATGCTGGCGATTCAGATAGGCAGAGTTCGCGGGATGATCCAAGCACAACGGGCGACCGAGCTTATGCAGGACCTGATCCGAATCCCGCAGCGGATCGAGCAAGTCCTGAAGTTGGACGGGCAGATACAGGAACTGGCTCGCGAGTACGCGAGAGTGTCCGATTTTCTGTTTCTGGGTCGGGGTATCAACTACCCGATCGCGCTGGAGGGAGCACTAAAGCTGAAGGAAATCTCTTACATCCACGCGGAAGGCTATCCGGCCGGGGAGATGAAGCACGGACCGATCGCCCTCATAACCGACGAGATGCCGGTTGTGGCGCTCGCGCCGGCCGGGCGCGTGTACGAGAAAATGATCAGCAACATCGAGGAGGCGAAAGCGCGCGAGGGGAGGGTGATAGCGTTTGGGCACGAGGGCGATGCCGTCTTGGAAGAGCTGGCGGATCGATTTGTGGGATTGCCGGCCACCACGGAGTTGCTAACGCCAATTCTCATGGCGGTGCCGATGCAGCTCTTCGCGTACTACATCGCGGTCCGGCGGGGTTGCGACGTCGACCAGCCGCGAAATCTGGCGAAGAGCGTCACCGTCGAATAGGAGAGCGGAATCGGGGGGGACGTTCGGCGGTCAGATTGTGGACTTTAGACAGGGTCCGCGATGGTGCTGATACGCCTCACCAGCAGATCGCGATTCATCCCGCCAATGTTGACCTCCTTGATGACGCCGCGGGTGTCAAGAAAGTAGCTGGTGGGCATGCCGATGATGTTGTACTTATCGTTGAATCTGCCGCTTGGATCTATGCCCACATCGAACGTAAGGGGAATCTCCTCGGTAACGAATGTCTCAACGGTATCGCGGCGTTCGCCAATACTGATGGCGATAATCGCGAGATCTCCGAACTCGCGACTCGCCCAGATAGCCTCCATCTCCGGAAGCTCGATGCGGCACGGGCCGCACCAAGTGGCCCAGAAATTTACGAACAGAGGCCGGCCGGCGTAGCTGGCCAGAGACAGAGTCCCACCCGCAAGTGACTCCACCTTGAAATCGGGGAGGCGGTCGCCGATCACAAGACCGATATCGGGCAGCGGGGCAGAAGTGCTGGCGGCGGATCCGGACTCGGGCGCGAAACCCGCGGCCTGACCGCAGCCGGCGAGGGCCAGTCCAGCGACCAGGGCGCCAAGACCCATAGCGCCGCGCCGACTCAGCGCGGAACCAGCACCACAACCTCGAGATTCAATGCCACCCATATCGAGAGTCTCGCATCTACAACCCGGGTCCGCAGTCGATTTACTTACAAAGCGGACAACCGGGCCGGACCCTACTCCAGCGTCATCAACCATGCGGAGAGAACGTCGATTTCTTCGGCGGCAAGACCGAGGGTCGGCATCTCGGTCCCCGGCTTGACCGCTCCTGGGTTCGCCAGCCACGTCTTGAAATTATCGAGCGATACTTCGAGCGTTCCGGCGATCAAATCTCTTGACGCCGCCCCGTCAAGGGCCGGGCCGATCGTTCCGACGGCGCCGGGCACCGTGCTCAGCACGTGGCACGCTCCACAGCCCTTGCCGATAAACAAAGTTTCGGCGGCCGCGCTGTCAACCTCGCCCCCGCCAGTCGCCGGAGCGCTGGGTGGCTCGGTCGGCGGGGCTGTCTCGACCGCCGTGGGCGCCGTGGTCGCTACCTTGGCGGCCGGAGCCGCCACCACCGCCGCTGTCTTCGGGGCGGCGCTATCGTCCGACCCAAACGGAGCCTCGTCCGTGGACTGGCCACAACCGGCGAGCAAAATTGACATCAGGGCAACTAGCAAAAAACCCGCAACCAGAAATCGTCGTCGGCGCGGAATCGGATAGGACGCGTGCATGGATATCCTTGGTGGGCTTTGATTGGTCGGCGGTCCCGCCGTGCAGTCCGGCGTGGGACCGAGAGAGCCTACTACCAAACCAGCAACCGGGCAACGGAAAACGGGGAGTGGAGAAACGTCTGCGTTTGCCTTTGAAGTTCAGAAATTGATTAGAAAAACGGTCATGGCGCACAGGGCAAGACCGATGACGGTAAGGCGTCCGAATCGTTGTTTCCAGACAACGTAATCGACGGCGGTGAGGATGAGCAGGGCGGCGCTTGCGGTAAACGGAAACACGAAGGAAGCGGGAAGGGCCATAAGGGCGTTGATGAGAGTGATGCTCTGGACGAAATTCAGCAGGCCGAGGGCGACGCCAACCACGAGGGCGCGGGTTTGAACGCGACCGGCCACGGGACCGGGACGAATACCCCGGCGAATGGTCTCGTTGCGGGCCAGGCGGCGAGCAAACGGCCAGGTGATGACCGAGGAGGCGGTGGCGGCCATGAAGAGAAAGGCGCTGAGATCCACAGCGTTCGCTTCGACCCTTGTTTCGACAAAGGCTCTGGCGGCGAGCCCGCTCATTCCCAGGAAGATGACGGCATACAGGCTGAGCAACGGCATTAGCCGGCTGCTCGCACCGGTGCGGCGGGCCACCCGCTGGGCGTCGGAACCGATAAGAGGCAGGGCGATGAATGACACTATTATGCCGGCCACCCTGAAGGCGGATGGAGCCTCGCCCCAGAGAAAAATCGCGCCGGCGATGGGTATGGCGACGGCGAGGCGATTCACCGTGAACGAAACGCTGAGGCCCCCCAGGGCGATCATGGCGAAGAGCACGATATACATGGTCTGGTACACAAGGCCCTGAAAAACGCCGAAAACAATGGCCGGCCACTCGAAACTAAGCCCGCCGTCCAGCACGGCCCAGGTGACGGCCACGACCATGGCGGTGGCGTAATTGACGGCCCCGACCGTGAAGTACGTGGTGGTAGAGCCGCGGGCGTAGCGGGTCACGAAGGCGAAAGCATTCCCGGCGGCAATGTGGAAAAAGACGAAGATCAAGAAGAAATCCTGAACAGTCGATAGCGGCGGGGCTGGTCGCCACGGTCAAAGTAGAACCCGGAAAATAGCATTTATGAGGCGGCTGTCCAAGCCGGCTGGACCGGCGGTTCAATCCGGCGAATTCGCTGTGATACGCTGCGATGTCCCCGGCGGCCCGGCCGCTGGTTACCGTTATCAGATCGAAGATCAGGCGTGCGGCAACCGATCGGCAACACCGTCACTACGGCCCCCTCCCGACGGGCGACCCGCTAGCCGGGACGTTGAGGAGGGGTTCCCCACCCGGACAGGCCAGGCCTGTTTGGCTCCTGATGACGTTTGCTGAAATCACGCTGGAGACGACCCCATGGCAATGACCGAACTTGAGAAGATGCGCCACTCGTGCGCCCATGTAATGGCGACGGCGGTGCAGGAGATGTTTCCCGATGCGCAGCTCGGTTTCGGGCCGCCGATCGAAGATGGGTTTTACTATGACTTCGACCTGCCGCGGGCGCTGACTCCGGAGGACCTGAAGGAGGTCGAGCGGCGGATGAAGGCCGTGGTGAAGGCGGCCGATCCGTTCGTGTACGAGGAGGTCTCGGGGGAGGAGGCGTTGCGGCTGTTCGAGGATGCGGGGCAGACCTACAAGGTGGAGGCGATCCGGGACCTGGTCGGGAAAGGCGAGACGATCTCGATATACCGATCAGGCAAGTTCTTCGATCTCTGCGCCGGACCGCATGTGGAGAACACCCGGCGGGTGGGGGTCTACAAGCTCTTGTCCATCGCGGGGGCGTACTGGAAGGGCGACGAGAAGCGGCCGCAGCTGCAACGCATCTACGCGACCAGTTTTCCGTCGAAGAAAGACCTGAAGGAATATCTGCACTGGCGGGAGGAAGCGCGGCGGCGGGATCACCGGGTGCTGGCGCGGGAGTTGGACCTATTTTCGATCAACCCGGAGGTGGGGGCGGGGCTGGTGCTCTGGCATCCCAAGGGTGGGGTGCTACGGGAGATTCTGGAGGACTTCTGGCGGGCGGAACATCGGAAGCGCGGGTACGACATCGTCTTCACCCCGCACATCGGGCGTAAGGAGCTCTGGGACACAAGCGGGCACACCCGCTGGTACGCGGACGGGCTGTTCCCGGAGATGGAACTGGAAAACCAGACCTACATCACCAAACCGATGAACTGCCCGTTCCACGTGAAAATCTTCGGCTCGCGAACCCGTAGCTACCGTGATCTGCCGCTGCGATTCGGGGAGCTGGGGACTGTGTACCGGTACGAGCGCTCGGGGGTACTGCACGGCGCCATGCGGGTGCGCGGCTTCACCCAGGACGACGCGCACATCTTCTGCCGGCCGGATCAGTTCGCGACGGAGGTGGTGGCGGCGCTGGATATCGCGCGATTCATGCTGGACACGTTCGGCTTTGGAGAACTGGAAATCGACCTGAGCGTGCGCGACGAGAGCGGCGACGAAAAGTATGTTGGGGCGGACGAGCTATGGGAGCTGGCGGAGAAGGGGCTTGTGGAGGCGCTTGAGGCCCAGGGACTGGAGTACACCCGGGTCCCGGGCGAGGCGGCGTTCTACGGACCCAAGATCGACGTGAAGGTGCGGGACGCGATCGGGCGGACCTGGCAATTGACCACGATCCAGGTAGATTTCAACCTGCCGGAACGATTCGACATCGAGTACGAAGATGAGGACGGCTCGAGTAAGCGACCAGTGATGGTCCATCGAGCGCTGCTCGGTTCAATAGAGCGGTTCGTGGCGATCTTGATCGAGCATTACGCCGGGGCGTTCCCGGTATGGATCGCGCCGGTGCAGGTGATGATGATCCCGATCGCGGACCGGCACGAGGAGTATTGCCAGCAGGCGGCGGAACGGATGCGGGAGGCCGGATTGCGGGTGGAGGTGGACGCACGCGGCGAGCGGATGAATCGCAAGATCCGCAACGCTCAGATGCAGAAAATTCCGTACATGCTGGTGGTGGGCGACCGGGACGTCGAGGCGGGCAAGGTGTCGGTGCGGCTGCGGTCGGAGCAGAGTCTGGACGCGATGGACGTAGACACGTTTATCGCGGCAGCGACAAAGGTGGCCGCGGATCGGGCGGAGGGGTACGGCTTCGACGACCCGGACTAAAGAAGACAGGAAACCATCTTCTGCCGAGAACGAGTCGTACTGGCTCGACCCGAAGGCGTTAGGCCGCAGGCTGAACGAACTCCATCGGGTGCTGCGGGCCGAGTACGGGCCGCAGGAATGGTGGCCGGCGCGGCACTCGTTCGAGATGTGCGCCGGGGCGATCCTGGTGCAGAACACCGCCTGGGCCAATGCGCGAAGCGCGTTGGACAACATCGAGGCCCGGGGAGCCGATTCGGTGATCGGGATCGCGATGCTCTCGCAGGCGGAACTCGCCGATCTGGTGCGCCCATCGGGCTATTACAACCAGAAAGCCGCGAAGCTGGCCGGATT
>CAUYYU010000008.1:0-23393 GCA_963577415.1 Chloroflexota bacterium | reverse complement strand
AATCAGCGGTGAACGATAAGTTCTGGCAGGGCAAGACCGTGCTGGTGACGGGTGGGGCGGGCTTTCTGGGTTCGCGGCTCGTACAGATGCTGGAACGGCGACAGCCGGCCGAGGTTCGGGCTCCGCGCTCGCGTGACCATGATTTGCGTAGGAGGGAGGACTGCCGGACGGTGGTACAGGGTATGGACGTAGTGATTCATCTGGCGGCGCAGGTGGGCGGCATCGGATTCAACCGTGATGCGCCGGGGGAGCTTTTCTTTTCAAACTTAATGATGGGGACGCAGTTGATGGAGGAGGCTCGACTGGCCGGTGTGGACAAGTTCGTGGGGGTGGGAACAATTTGCAGCTACCCCAAACACACGCCGACACCGTTCAAGGAAGTTGACCTTTGGAAGGGATATCCGGAGGAGACGAACGCACCGTACGGCCTGTCGAAGATAATGCTGTTGGTGCAGGGGCAAGCGTATCGGGAACAATACGGCTTCAACTCGATTTACTTAATGCCAACGAACCTTTACGGGCCGGGAGACAATTTCGATCCAGATTCTTCGCACGTTATTCCGGCGCTGATCAAGAAGGTGCTGGACGCGATGGACGCTGGACAGAGCGAGGTGGTCGTGTGGGGCACGGGAAAGGCGACGAGAGATTTTCTGTACGTCGATGATGCAGCTGAAGGTATTTTGAAGGCAGCCGAGCTTTATGACGAAGCGGCACCACTAAATCTGGGATCGGGTACGGAGATCAGCATCCGGGAGCTTGCCGAATTAATCGTGGAGCTTTGCGGATTCAAGGGAAAGCTTATGTGGGACGCGGGCAAACCCGACGGGCAGCCGCGACGAATGGTCGATTCGACGCGGGCGCGGGAGGCGTTTGGGTTTGTCACGGACACCACTTTCCGGAGTGGGCTCAGGGACGCCATTGAGTGGTATTCGAAGCACCGCATCGATGAAGGCTGAGGAGGGATCGAGCGGGCAGGGGAGTCGGCTCCGTCATACCAATCAGGCGTCCGGGAAGGAGAGGCTGCTCCGTTAGAATGGCAGCTGTTCGCCGGACCCCGATCCGGTCATGAGACGAATACCAGATACCGCCCTGTGAACCACTCTGAGGAGATTCCCGTTTGAACGTTCTGGGACTGACGGCGACGATCTCCTGGAATACGGCGGCCGCGTTGGTGCAAGACGGCAGGCTGGTCGCGTCAGCGGAGGAGGAGCGATTCAACCGGATTAAGCAGGCGCCGCGGATGCCGCCGGTGCGGTCGGCCGAGTATTGCCTCGAATCCGCAGGTCTGGACGCCGAGGGGGTTGATTATGTGGCGGTTGGGTTCGCGGCTCCTTCGCGTTACGCATTTCTTCGAGCGATTGGCACGCTGCGCGCTCTGGAGTTCGAGAATTTTCTGTATACGTTTCCTTCGCTTGGGGAGTACCTCATCCAGCAGCACAAACTGCGGCGCGATTTGGAGGAGGCGATTCCGGGCATTACAAGCAAGCCTTGGGTGTACGTGCGCCACCACATAGCCCACGCCGCCAGCGCGCTGTATGCGTCGGGCTTTGGGGAAGCGAACGTGCTGACGATTGACGGAAACGGCGAGGATGACAGTGCCCTACTAGGGGCCGCTCGCGGAGGAAAGTTCAAAGTTCTGGGGCGCAAGCTGGCGCCGGAATCGTTGGGGGGACTGTACAGCAATGCAACTCATCATCTTGGTTTCGTTCGTCACGTTGAAGAAGGAAAGACGATGGGGCTCGCCGGCTACGGCGAGCCGGTGGTAGAGATTCCCGGAATTCAGGTGCAGCACGACGGCTACGACATGGACCGTCGCTACCTGATTTCGGGATTCTGGGAAGATGCTGGACGTCCTCGGCGAGCCGGGGAGGAGATCACCGGGGGGAACAAGGATTTCGCCGCCAGTATCCAGAACGTCCTGGAAGAGGCCGGAATGGCGTTGGCCCGGGGCCTGTATGAGACCACGGGGCTGCGGTCGCTATGCCTGGCCGGGGGGGTAGTGCTCAACTGTGACATGAACGCGAAGATCCTGGGGCTGGACTGCGTGGATGAGGTCTTCATTCAGCCGGCGGCGCACGACGCGGGAACGGCGATGGGGGCAGCACTGGAAGTCGCGGCCCGAAAAGGTGACCCGACGGACTTTGTGATGGAGCACGCCTATTGGGGACCCGAGTACAGCAACGAGGAAATCCAGGCGTTTTTGGACGAGGCGAAGATTGCCTACACGCGCCCTCCCGATATTGAGCAGGCGGTGGCGGAGCGGCTGGCGGCCGGGGGAATAGTGGGCTGGTTTCAGGGCCGGATGGAAATTGGACCGCGGGCGCTGGGCGGCAGAAGTATTCTGGCGAATCCATCGATGCCCGAGATGAAGGACAAGGTAAATGCGAATGTGAAGCATCGGGAAGGCTGGCGCCCGTTCGCGCCGTCGATCCTTGAGGAAGAAGCGCCGAATCTGGTTTTCGACTCGTACCCGTCACCGTTCATGTTGCTGACTTTTACGGTGCGACCGGAATGGCGAGATCGCCTGCGCGCATCCATGCATGTGGATAACACCGTGCGTTCGCAGACCGTTTCCCGCAAGACCAACCCGCGCTACCACGGGATGATCAGCAAGTTCTACGAATTGACCGGGGTGCCGGCGGTGCTGAATACATCGTTTAACGATCGGGGGGAGCCTATCGTCATGACCCCCCAGGATGCGGTGCGATGCTTTTCGAGTACGGGCCTGGATCACCTGGCGATCGGGGACTTCCTTATTTCAAAGAATCGCGGGGACAGCAGCTAGAGCCATGACTTCACGGCCGGTGCGCTCTCTCGGTCGAACCTGGCCCGCACGCAGTCATGCTGCTTGGGTGATCCTGGGCCTGGTGGTGGTCTTGACGGTCTGGTCGCGGCTGCTCACGACGCCGGGCGAGCTTCTGCAGCGAGATCTTGAATATCCGCTCTTCGCCGCTGACGTTCTAGACGACTTTTACCCGATGTTGGCGGCGGACGGGCGCAGCGCGTTGGGGCACATGAGCTTGACGCCGGTGGTGGGGCTGGCGGGGGCAATGCTGGAGCTGTTTGGGAGCACTTCGGGGGCCATGATCCGCGCGCTCGTGGTTGGACAGTCGCTGGCAGCGTTCACCACGATGTACTTCCTGTTTCAGCTGTTGGCGGGGAAAGCCCAAAGATCGGCTGCTGCCACGGGCGCCGGAGCGCTGGCGGCAGGGCTGTTTTACTCCCTGAATCCGTGGGCGATGGCGCGCGTGGAACATCTCGGCCTTTTGTTTGGCTATTCGCTGCTGCCGCTTGTGCTGGCACTGGCGATGCTGGCGGTGCAACGACATTCTCTGCGAATGGCAGTCGGGGCGGCTCTGGCGTTCTGGTTCGCCGCGGCGAGTCCGCACTACCTGGTCTTCACCACAACGATTTTGGCCGCACTGGCCGGGTATCACGTGGCGCGCTCGCGGTCCTTGGAGGAAGCCGGGCTGGTCCTGCGGCTCGGTGCCGGCGGGGTGGCAACGATCGCCGGGTTGGAAATGTTTCTGATATTGCCTGCGTTAGCGTCGTCGTGGCTGAGCGGCGGTCTCCCGGCAGAAATCGCAGCGAGCGCTGAGGACCTGGCGATCGGCGGCAACTCCAGTTCGTTGCCCGGGATATTGACGCTCACGAATAACCCGGTCTGGTCGGGCGAGATGCGTCCCGGGGACCAGGCGCAGTGGGTTTGGCAGATGATCGGCTTGCTGCCGGCGGGTGCTCTGGCCTGGGTGACAGCATCCGGGAGGTTTCAACCGGGCGTCGGTGTTCTGCTGGTGGTGCTTGCGGTGGTCACAGCCGGTGTGGAGGTGTTGGTGCAGCTTGAGGCGGGCTCGGGGATCAGCGGCTTTCTGATTTCGCAAGTTCCAGGTGGGCGGGCTCTCCGCGAGCCAGATAAGCTCTCCGGCCTGCTGGCGCTTGCATTCGCATGGGGCGTTGGAGGGTTGGTATCGGTTCTTGCGATGGCGCTGAAGGAGCGCACGGACCGGATGGTGGAGAGGGTGGGCGTCCTGGGATTGCTGGCAGCCGTGGTGATCTCAATCCTGGCGATCATCACTCCAGCGATCCGCCACTTCCTGTGGACGGAAGAGGTATCAAACTGGCTGCCGCAGGCTTGGCCCGCGGGCTACGGGCAACCGGTGTTGGCCCTGCGCGCCGAGGAAGATCCAGTGCGAGTGATCGTCTTCGAGCGCGACGAACGAGTGCCGGTATGGGATGGGACGAGAGTCCTGCGCCAGCCGGTATCGCGCTCGCTGGCGGGAGTGCCGGTGGTGGGATGGCGCCATTCGGGAAACAGCGTGTTTCTTACCGGAGTTTCACAACTAGAGATGGCGCAGTTGGCCCCGATCTTTCGCGGCGCCGGGGCTAACAGGCTGTTGGTTGTGCATGACACGCGGGAGGGGTCGGAGCTGAACGAGTTGGTGGCGACATCAGATGGTTTTGAGATGCTGGTGGAAGGCGAGTACGCGACGTTATATTCCATCCGAGACGCACCGATGGAATTGGGATTCGCGGCGGTCATTTGGCGGCCGGTCTACGGGTTGAATGGCGTGGTTGGGGATGGGGTGTCAGCGGATGCGCCGGTCCTGATCGTGGTGGCCGATGCCGGGTCGTCGGGCTGTCCGGCCGAACTGACGGTATTGCCCGTGGTCGGATCGGAACCGACGTCTGACGCCCTGCCGCCGTGCGCGCTACCAAAGCGGCTGGTCCGAATGCGACCGGAGGTGAAAGAGATGGCCGGATGGGAGGCCACCGGGGGATCGGCGGTGGAGCTGTCGCGTTGGGTACAGGCCACCGGCAGGCACGACCTGTCGGTCCGTGAATACGACTACGGACTGGGGTTTGCCTGGATCGAACCGGAAGTGCTGGCATCCCGGAGCGCGGTGTTCACGGTTGGACAGATGAACGCGGGAGAAGATTTGTACCTGCGAGCGCTGGTGGGCGAGTCGACGGCCTCTCTGGAGGTGGAAGCGGTGGATGCGTCGGGAACCGTGCTGAGGCGGACACGCATCGCGAATGGAGGCGATCCCCGAATGGAATGGGTCCCGATTGCGGCAGGTGATGAGGGCGGATGGGTGCAGCTTCGGATCACGGCGGCCGAGGGATTTGGCGCGGTGAATGCGGTGGGGCTGGGCTCCTTGGTGACGGGCGCGCCATTGACGGAGGGCCCGAACGCAAGCGCGCCGCCGATTGTGCAGATTGATCGGGATTCCAGAACGGTGTTGACGGCGACGATCGAGGGAGCGGCGGACACGTTTGCGCTAGTAGTTAGTGAAAATTACTCGCCGGTCTGGCGGGCGGTATACCCCGGTGGCCAAGCAAGGCCATTTCCGGCTGGGTACGCCCGGATGGGCTTTGTGATCCCCACTTCAGGGAATTTCGAAATAACCATTGAATTCGTGCCGCATCGCTGGCATGACGCCGGGTTAATCGTGTCGGGGCTGACTTTGATGATGGTGGTCGGATACCTGCTATGGCCCCTCGCGAGGAGCACGACTCAGAGCTGGCGACGTGCGAGGCAAACGACGGAAGTGCCGTAGGGCATATCCCATCGGGAAACAATGGGGGCTTCGGCCGCGAAAATAGCGTACATAATGGGGTTTAGTAAATTGGGCAGTATCTGGTTTTCCGATCTGGCCGCGAAATTTGTGAGGCGCAGCAGTCTTCGGACCGCGAGGATCGGGAGCGCCAGAAGTGTGTTCAGGCAAGTCGTCCGGACCACGTCAAAGCCCGAGTTCCTGAGGAGCTTTCGGATCGCCGCCGGCGAATAGCGCCGATAGTGGCCGGAAACCTGATCCTGCCAACCCCACAACGAATCGAAGGCAGGGACAACGACGAGGGCGAGGCCACCAGGTTTCAAGACTCGAAATATTTCGGCGGCCGTGGTGGGGTCGTCGGCAACATGCTCCAGAATGTCGGCGGCGAGGACGAGAGCGAAGGTCCGATCGCGAAAAGGAACGGCGACCGCGTCCGCCAGCGTCCCGGCGGCGTAGCGAGCGTCCTGGCAGGCTCTAAGCGCTTCAACGGACGAATCGAGAGCGAAGAGCGGGCGGTCAAGTGGGCCTAAAAGATCGCGATTTGTGCCAGGGCCGCTGCCCAGATCTAGGATCGGTCCGGACGGGATCGACCGCTGGTGGGGACTGAGTACCGCGCGGAGGACCGTCCGCCGACCCCGGTACCACCAGTGACGCGACTTGATGGCCTGCAATTCGCCGAGGAGTTCTGGATGCATGTTCGGCTGTGCGGTCATTTTGGGAGGGTGTCTATTATGACCTTGTAGGAGGATAATAAGCTGGCCAGTCAATCATGGGGATGTCGCGCTTGTTTGGCTAGGGGTGCACTGACGCAACTCGGTGGTTGCAAGCCACGATTGGTCGTCCGCAGCCGGGATCATCATGGGGAGGGGTGAAATTGACCGAACTGGAGCCAGAGATCATCGGGGTACGCCTGGGGCGGATGGGTCCTGCCAGGTTAAGAGTAGAATCCGAAATTCGTACCTGCTGGGCGTACCCACGCCCCACTCTATATCAACATAATCGACGGTCTGGGATTGAACGACTCGGTACTTGAAATCGATCTAAGGCTCTTGGGCCTGCCAACTGTCTCCCTGCATGGCCCGACCACTGACTGGCAAGGCGCTCCAAGGTGACGGATTTTTCGGTCATAATTCCCATGTACAACGAGGCCGGCAACGTCGCCCGACTGGTTGAGGAGCTGGTTATGTCGATCTCCGATTACGATTTTGAGGTCGTCATAGTCGACGATGGCTCGAGGGACAATACAGAGGCCGAACTGGCTGCGGTGGCCGAACGGGAACCGCGTGTCCGGGTCGTTTATCTGACTACGAATTGTGGTCAGACGGCAGCCCTTGCGGCCGGATTGGCGGAGGCGAGTGCAGAGACGATAGTGACGATGGATGGGGATCTGCAGAACGACCCGTCCGACATCCCGGCACTGGTAAGAAAGCTGGACGAAGGTTACGACGTGGTCAGCGGATGGCGAAGGGAGCGTACCGGCTCGTTCGTTGCGAGGCGTTTACCGTCACGTATCGCAAACTGGATTATCGGCCGGGTGGTGGGCGGAGGGGTGCACGACAACGGTTGTGGCCTTAAAGCGTACCGGCGCGAACTTCTCGAGCAGCTCCAGCTTTACGGAGATGGTCACCGCATTCTGATGGCGCAGGCCGTGGGACTCGGGGCGAGAATAGCCGAGGTGGCGGTTTCGGACCGGGAGCGGTTGTACGGGGAATCCAAGTACGGACTTTCACGAGTCTACAAAGTGCTCCTCGATCTGCTGGCCCTGAAGTTCCTTTCGTCGTATGGGTTTAAGCCGATAAGGGTGTTTGGGGGGATCGGTTTCATATTTCTGATGGCCTCGTTGATTCTGGGATTGGGTCTGATTGTATGGCGCTTGCTTGGTGGTGGATTCATCATCCAAACACCACTTCTGCTGGTGGCAGCGGTGTTGTTCATAGTGGGCGTGTTCCTTGTTTTGCAGGGTTTGCTGGCGGAGCTGACGGTCCGCCTTTACCACGAGGTCCACGGCGGGCCTATCTACCGAAAGAAGGCGGCTGGTCGGACGAAAGTCACGAATGATCGACCAAGCGAGAGCTAACAGGATTGCGATTCTTTCGTTGGCGCGCAGCGAGGAGGCTCAGGGTAGCGACGAGGGCGGTGGCCGCGGAGACGACTACTGCCAAAGAGAACCAGCCCTGTGGCTCAAAACGAATCTCGACCAACCGGCTGCCAGGCGTTTCAATCAGGTAGGCGTTGGCGTAGTCATCGACTTTGAAATGCGGTACCGGCCGGCCGTCGATTGAGGCCACCCAGTCGTTATGGAACGACTCGTTGAAGAGCAGAACGCAAGGCGCATCGCAGTCGACCCGGACGCTATGGCCGGTCGGGGATGCGCGTAGTAGGGTGGCGACACCGACGGTGGGTGGGGTGGTGCGGGCCACAACCGGGATCAGTTCAAGGAAATAGTCTTCTTGGCCTAGCTGCGGGACGGTGATGGTGGATGTCCCATCGAGCTGAACGGTCGCCCCGAAGCGAGAGACCGAGCCTTCATCGGGAGCCATGGATGTGGGCAGGCCATCTACCAGAATGACCAGCGGAGCGGGCCGGCCGACCGGCCAGGCGGGATCGCCAAAGGGGCGGAAGGTCACCCGCAATCGGTACGGGCCGGCGGGAACGGCGGGGCGCCAACTATAAACGGCGCGGGACAGGCTCGGGGCGTCCCGAATGGCAAAGGCCGCGTCTTGATCGCCGCGCTGGTCGGACGGATACGGGGTATAGAACGACACTATGTTAACACCCGGATCGATCTGGATTTCTGGAATGCGAACGGTGGTCGGAGTGTTGGCTGGGACTTCGGTGACGCTGAGTAGTTCCGAATTCAGGTACACGAAGAACGAGCGCTGCCGGGCATAGGAGAGAACTTTGAGGGAGAGTTCAGCCAGCGCGGGAGCCTCAGATTCGTTGGTGACGAGATAGTGGTCGCCGTTGTTTAGGGTGAACCACCGCCAGGTCTGTCCGGGGGTGAGGTCCTCGAACCGGCCCCAGGTAGTGGCGTCGCCATAACGTAGCGAGAGTCCGGGCACAACGGTACGGACGGAGTCATCCAAGTCAGCGGTATCCACGAAGATAATGGGCTGCAAATCGGAACGGTTGGAGCTGAGATGGCCACCTGCAGCGACCGCCGTCAGCACCTGGTCGGACCCGGGCGGCAGGTCTTCGGGCGCGACGTATACGGTCTTCTGGTCGTCGACGGAAGCGTCGAGGAGAGAAACGAGGCGCGCATCCAGATCGGCCACGACGGTGATCGCGGAGGCGATTTGGAAGCGCGCCCGCGGCGCTTCAATCTCGTAGATATCCCACTGTCCGAAGCTCGCTACCAGGGTGATACCTGGAGAATTCGCGAGGATCTCGCCGACTTTGTCGGGAGAGTCCGTCACGCGATAGCCGGGTCCCTGATAGAAGTCGTAGCGCACATCGCGTTCGTGGACTAGGTACTTTATGCCGAGTCGAGCAAGGAGCGTCGGGGCACCTTCGGACCGCTGGTCCAACAGATCGGCCTCTATCTGGCTGACGAGATTCCCGCTGGGATTGGGGGCTCCCTGGGAAATTTTTATGCTCTGGGTGGACCTTTTGAATATGACGGGATGCGGGGTCAGAGTCTGGAGGAAGGAGCCGAAACCCGAATAGCCCCAGTCGTTGAGCCACGGTGAGTCGCCGGGAATCGTGATGATTCGAAAAACACCGGGTCGGCTGTTCAGCCAGTCGGCGGCTTCGTAAACGTAGGCGGGCGGCTCGGCGTGGTTGGAATTCAAGAATGTTCGCTCGTCGGCGGTGGCGAAGGACAAACCGAGTGTGAGTGGGTAGGCGTAGAGAGGGCCGGCAGCGAAGTACAGGGCAAGGGCGCAAAGCACCGCGCCGCGGGTGGCGACCCGGTCGGACCAAACTCCGACGATTCGAAGGAGCGCGAGTTTCGCAAGCCGGACCAGGAACGGCGCAGCCAGGCCCAGCAGGACGGAATATCCGATGACTGTGAGGATCGTGAATTTGAACCAGGGACTCCTAATAATCCAGAAGAACGGGAGGTTATCGACAGCCCATGCATACGTGGGCCCGACGGGGGAATTGAGACCGGCCCCAAAGATGAGTCCGGCTGCCGTCAGAAGAACGAAGTAGCCCTTGTATCTACCACGGCCAAGGACGGCACCAACGACGACGAGTCCGAATATCGCCCAACCGAGCAGCTTCAGGGGGGCGCTGCTCGCGAAGGTGGCCGCGTAGGTTCGATAGGGATCAACGAGGCCCTGGTACCACGTCCAGTCGCTCACGAAGCGGATGTTATTGGTGATCGAAGTGTAGAGGCTTTGCCCCTCAAGGAACTGACTGCTCGTTCGTTGGAATTCGGTGACGTCGTTAGAATTTTGGGCGGCTGTGATCCCAATGAATTCAGGCACTATCCAGAAGGCGTGAAGAAGAGGAATCAGGGCGACCAAAATGAGCCCGGCCAGCAACAACCGGCGCAGCGCCATCCATCGTCGCTGGGCTGCGGCTACGAACGCGACGGTTAAGAACAAGAGGGGCACCGGAATGAGGGCGACGAACATTTCACTAACGTTATTGCCGATTGGCGAGGCGGCAAGGGATGCAACACCGGTTGCGAGAACCGCGCGGAGGTAGCCGGTCTCGGAGGACAAAGTCCGCACCCATATACCAATGAGAATTGGCAGGACGGCGACAGCGGCGATCATGGGTTCTTTGTAGCCAAGCCAGTTGCTAATCAGCCAGAGGTTGAACATGTAGAACAGCACGGCCGCCAGCCGGGCGAGGCGCCTGTGATCCCCGTGGTAGACACCGGACATCAGGTAATACATGGCGAACCCGGGAAGCGTGAACCAAAATACGAACTGCACCATTTGGGCCTGGACGAGACCAACTCCCAATCCCTGAAGGGCAGCGGCGATAAATAGCGTGGGGAACCGGCCGGAGTCGAGAATCTTCTGGGCGCCAGTTCCGAGCTGGTCGTTCCAGACATACCAGAACTGAGTGAATTCGTCCCAGTTGGGCGGGACCATGAGGTCCTCGGAATTGAGAAGCTTCCCTTCCCGGAACCAGAGAAGCGGTGCGAGCCCGAGCACCAGGATCATGGCCATGTCGCCGACCGGCGCCCGCTGATTGAGTCGGGAAATCCACCTGATCGGGGCGGTTTTCATGATCCGGCCCGGCCGGGCGGGAGGTCCGGTCGCAACAGCTTCCCGGATCGTGAACTAATTTTGACTTCGCTCCGATCTGACCCCGCGGCTTCGCCAGGCCAGGCCGAGGGTGGTCAGGAATGCCAGGGCGACGGTGCCCATCGAGACCGCCGCGCCGCCGACGAACAGTCGCTGCGGTCCGAAAGATAGGCGGACAGTTTGCTGCCCGGCCGGCATGATGTATCCATTGGCGAAACCGTTCACGCGATGTTGCTCCAGCGAGCCCGACATGGATGTGGCCCCCCAGCGGGGATCGAAGGATTCGCCAAAAACCAGCATGGTGGAGGCGTCGGCTGAAATCTCGAGCTCGTAGGAAGTAGGACTCTCGTGGGTGGTGATGACCGGGCCGGGCGTGGTTGGGGGGCTCGTAACGGCCCCTGAGATCACCCGGATCGCATAGTTCTCCGACCGGGCCTGTCGCACCGTGAGCGTATGCGCTCCGGGCTCGAGTGGCACGTTGGCAACGAAGGTGGGTTCGCCGAGCCGGTCCTGCCTTTCCAGGTCTAGGGGCGTACCGTCCAGATCGGCGGCCACCGTGGCGGGGAGCGCATCCAGTCCGTAAGGGCGAATCTCCAGCCTATGGATACCGTCGCGCAAGGACTCGAATGCGAGATCGAACGCCAGCCGACCGGATAGCAGGCTGCCGTCTCGAACGGCGAAATTCCGGGTGCTGTCACCCACGGGAGTCCCGGGGTTGGCGGTGTACAGCATTAGATAACTTTCGCCCGGCTGAATCTCGACATCCTTTACCAGGACCGCGGTCGCACGGTCGGCCGGAAGCCGTTGGATGATCAGCGGAACGTTTGAGGGCAGCTCACCGTCGTAGGAAAATATGTAGAAGTCCCGGGCTTGTCCGAGTGAGGTTACGGTCAGCATCAGGTTAGTGCGAACCGTGCTGGCGGAATCGTTCACCACGATCAGTGCCCGCTTTCCGTCGGGTTCGAGCCAGCGCCATTCGATCCCGTCGTCGGCAGTCTCGGTCATTGCCAGGTGCTCGCCGAACTGAAGCCTGACCGGGTTGTCGATTAGCCGGTTGACCGGCGGACGGGCGTTGACATCGCGATTCTCGGTTGAGGCCAGGTAGACGACCTGAAGGCCGGGGCGGAGGAGCTGCTCCTGAACTCGATTGATGAGACTGGTATGCAGGCTCTCCGGGATTACTACCAATTCGCCTGCGGCCGAATCCAGCGTACCAGTGAGGAGGTGAGGTCCGGTGGCGAGCCGATGGACGCCGAGCGGTATCCAGAATGGCGTCGATGGGGCCGGGCTGGAACTGAGATCGAGCGGCTGTCCGTCTACGGCGAGGTCACCCGAGGGAAAGCGGGTCCGATCGGGGGATCGCAGCCAGATTCGGTGCTCGGCGGTTTCGTCGATGGTGAACTCTACCGGGAGGCCGCTCCGCGGTACCGGGTGGCGATAGCGGGCCGGTATGAGGTCGAGCGCCACTTCCTCGGGCCCGCTGGCGAAGAACAGAATGTCCCTGAGCAGGGGCGAGTCCAAAGCCCGGGACAGGCCCTCGGGAGTTTGCTGATCCGAGAACAGAATCGCCGGGGTGGAGAGCAGGTCCATCCCGACCATCGTCGGCAGAGCCTCTACGCCACCGGCGACGATGGACAGCCCCGGGGCCAGATAGAACTCTGGCAAAGGGTCATCGACAGCGTAGACCTCCCAGGCGCCAAATGTCGCGACCGGCTCGATGCCGAGCTGCTTCTCCAGCCGGAGCCGAACCCAGTCGGCGGAGTCGACATCGCCAGCGTACAGCCAGTATTTGATGCCGGTCTCATGGTTCAAATAGCGGACGCTCATCAACCGGAGGATTTCGTCGGCGCGTCGCGTGGATGCCCGGTAGAGGGCCTCGTAGGCGATGTCGTTCAGCATCCCGTTCGTGGCCGACACCAGGGATCCGTGGACGGTCTGGAAGGGGTAGACGATTGCTGCTGTGCCAATCTGGGTCAGTACCGGAGAAAAGCTGACGAAGCCGCTCTGGTCGGCCCAGACGGTGGTCTCGGGCAGGGCCGCGACCCGCCCGTCGCCCACGTTCTCGTCAAACCACGAGGAGGCGTCGGCGATGTAGTCGGGGATCCGCATCTGGTTGGGAGGAAGGTGCTCGCGGGTCTCTGCCGCCGGGAACATCTGGCCGGTGGTCACCGGGTAGGCATAGATGAGGTTGATGGCGACGGCACCGATCACAACAATGGCGGGGATTCTACTGCCAACTTGCCGGCCGATTCGGGATCCGCGGGAGACCTGGCGCAGCCAGCCGGCAAGGTTCGCCGCGCCAAGTCCGCCGAGAACGGCAAATCCGAGGCTGGTGACCAGGGCGAATTTGAACCAGGGGCTGCGGATGATCCAGAAGAGAGGTGCGTTCCCAACCAGCCACAGATAAATTCGTTCCATCGGCGGGTGGGTGCCCATGCTGAGGAGCAAGGCAAGTACGGTGAGGGTGCCGAAGAAGAGCCGAAGCCGCCTTTTTGGCCCCTGAAGCCCGATGGCGGCCAGGACCGGGGCAACCCAAGAGAGAATTGCCAACGCAGTGGAATTCTCGTAGGTGACAGCGTATGGACGGTAGGGTTCATTCCAACCTTGGTACCAGGTCCAATCGCCCTGGAATCGCAACACCTTGCTGAAGGACGCATTGGCGGAGAGGCCGCCGAGCCAGTTGGATGCCAACTCGCTTGAGGTGGTCAATTCGCCGGTTGTGGTGGCCTGGATCTGGCCGACGAAAGGGAGGATCCAGAAGGCGTTGGTCAGAATCGACACCGCAGCTAGGATTCCCACCGTGCGCAGTACCGGGAGCAGTCGGGAAGACAACCGGCCGGCGCGCGAGAACAGCAGGTAGGCCAGAGCGAACGCCACGATCGTGGCGACAAAGACCAGCACCAGCGGGGGGTTTACCCCGACGCCCGAGGACCACAGCGCGACGGGAACGGTGTAAAGGGCCAGGCGGATAGCGGAAATGCGGCCTTTAAATCCCAGGTAGAGCAAGGTGAGCAGCAGCGGCAGGACGGCCTGGGCGCTGAGGACGCCGATGTTGAATCCGCGCCAGGCGTGCTCGATGTAGAGATTGAACATGTAGAAGCTTGCCGCGACTGCGGCGGCGGTCTGCCATCGCCTGCGGGACAACCGGGACGCGAACAGTGTTCGGACCAGAACGTACATGCCCAAGCCGGGCAACGTCATCCAGACGATCATGATAAGACGCTGGGTGACGGCCGGGCCGAGCCCGATCGCCTGTAGCCCGGCTTGCTGGGCAAAGGTGAGGATGGCGGTATGCGCGACGTTATAGGGGGTACCGGTGTTGAGGATCGGGTTCCACGTGTGAAGCGTGAGGAAGAATTGCTGGGGTGTGCGAGGAAGGGCGAGGTCCTCGGATATGAGAATGACATCCCAGGGGGCCCAGATGGCAGGCATGAATCCGAGCGCGATGATCAGGATCGGGACCGCAAGACCGGAGCTCCCCGGTGAATTCAGGAGTTTCTGGAGTCGAGCAAGAAGAATCACAGCGGAGCTATGCCGAAGACCGAATGGAGGTTCCTATCCCGAGGATCAGAGCTAAGCCAAACAGGATCTCGGCTAGAGCGCCCGCCACGTTTCCCACACCGTCCAACTTGAGTAGGACAAATCCGACTGAGAGCGCCAAGGTGGCAACCGCGACAATAACCAGCGGCTGCCACAAATTCGCGGGACGCAGCCGCGCTCGCCATGTGGGGTCGAAAGAAGGGTGCCTCTGCGCCAACATGCTGAGCCGCCAGGCGGCGACGCCTGAGATGCTGATAAACCAGGAATAGGCAAGGCCGGTATTCCAGTAGGCTTCTGTCAGGGCCAAGCGATAGTCCCTCCCGAATTGCTCGGTGAAGGTGACAGTTGCTACGGCCAGGATGAGGGCCACCGCGATAGGGAAGAGAGCGATAAACGGGAGGGCACGGGTGGAGGCTCCGCTCACGCACCGGAGGGCTAGTCGGCCGAATGCGATCCCGGTAGCGCTCAAGACAGCGATCGCCAGCAAGTACATTGCCGAGCGCGTGGCGTTGAAACCGAACATCCCCTTGATCAGCGACCAGGTGCTAACCGAGATTATCGGTGAAACGAGCGCTCTGAGGTTGGGTAACGTTAGGGCACCGTTGATGGTTAGCTGGCGCGGTGGAATCTCGTCGAGATTGATGCTGCCAAGGATGACGATGCCTCCAGGAGAATCGGCGGCAACCTCTATCTCGAATTCAAAGGACCTTCCGTCGCTGGAAAGGATCGGCGGCAGGGGAATCGCGGCCAGTCCCTGACGGTGAGGACCGATGGTGAGCTGCCTTGACTCTCGAATGATTGGGCGGTCGGCCCCCGGTCGCCGAATTCGCATGTTTACTGACGCTGGTCGCTGAGAATCAGAAGGTCGCACGAGGGCTGCAAAACCGGTTACATCCCCAATTTGCGTGTCGATACGCTGGCTCACGCTGCCGCCGGGCTGCAGGTACACCACTTCTTGATAAGGCTTATCGATCTCCCAAAGTTGTACGTTGCGATGAATGGTGAGTTGACTCGCAACTGCGATTGCGGCGAGAAAGGCTAGACCGGCCCAAGCTGCCAGGGTGAATACCCAACGGCGCCTGGTCAAGACGCGGTGTCTTCTGGGGGACGGGTCTTACGGGCCACCCGGTCGCGTGCAAGACTAATTAGTAATAGCGATATCAGGGCGGCGATGCTAGCGGCGGAGAAATTTTTGGTGGCATCGGCGAGGGGCTGTAGGGTGAATTGGAACTCGATTTCGTACTCTCCGACTTGGTCGACAAAGAAGCCGTTGGCAAACCCATTCACTCGCAAATGGGTTTCAACAGGGACCCCATTGATAGTGGCTTCCCAACGGCTGTCGTACAGTTCGTTGAGCACGATCATGACCTGATATTCGCTTCGCACGGACGCGCGGAGATGGCTGGGGGAAATGGATTCATACCGGATATCCAGGACCTGATCTTCGTTGACTTCCGGCCGGATGGGAACCAGTGTCACGGGAATGGATGCACCCGTTTTCTGGTCGATGATTATCGTGTGCGTCCCGGCCGAGAGATTTACGGTGGTCGTGGCGATCCGATGCTGCTCGTCAGTGGCGAGGACGGGGAGAAACTCCTCTCCGTCGATAGTTAGACCGTTCAGCAGATCGTTAGCCGCATGGCCGGTAGCCTCCAGGGAATCGTAAGGGCCAAGGCCGGTAGACGCCTGGTACGACAGATGGACCCCAAGGCGATAGTTGCCGCCCTGTGCAACGTTGAAGGATCGCTCACGTTTGATCGTCCCGACCACGATCGGCATTTCGTATTCGAAACTGACAAAGCTCCCGTCCGGCAGAAGCGCATCTCCTTCAGGGGAGTAGAGATTCACATCGGTTGTCCCAGGTTCAACTTCGATTGCGAGGACCAATACTTCCCGAGGCACCGAAGGCTGAAGGAGAAAGATCGAATGAAAGGACCTTCTCACGTTAATCCAAAGGGACCTGGGAATGGTCCCAATCGGGGTAGGCCGAAGAACCATGGCGATTGTTTGTGCAGAGCCCGATTGGTTGGAAATCTCCAGGTGGGGTGAGTATTTCTGAACCGCTCGAAGGCGCCGCGTGATTATTCCCTCGACTCCGGTCTGGGGCTCGTCCCAGTTATCTTTGAGCACGATGTTTACCTGCATCTCCGCCGGGAAATTGACAATATCTTTGGGAGTGACACGGCCGAAAAGATAGATGTGATTGGGGGGGTCTCCAGGGCTGATACCGAGCTCAGCGCTGCCGGGAAACTGAAAAGGAGTCAAGTTCTCGTCCAATTGCATCTCATTGTCCAGGCTGATCCGGTCGGCTGAGCGCACAAGGACGAGCCGAAGCCCGTCAGGAGCCGGTGATGGGAATCCTAATTTGAGTGTGCTGCTGCCCCGAACCCCTTCAAAACTACCCCAGTAGACCCAGGAATCGGGAAGCTCCATTACTTCGGCGAACGGGTCGATGGTTAGCTGTTTGCCGTCGATGGACGGAGCCATGGGGCCTTTGGGGGTGGGAAACACGTCTTGCCGCAGGAGTTCACGGTTGACAAAGCCGAACCCGGGAAGCTGCCCGACTAGCTCCCAAATCTCGTACGTTCCGTCGGCCGGTATCGCCATATCCACGGATTTGGACCCCGGCGGAATAGTCAGGCTGCTCTCATTGCTCTTGAACGCAAGAAACTCGTTGAACCCATTCCCAAGGCGCAGGATGCTCTCCGGAGGTATCTCTTTGGCGAACTGTGCGGTAACGGAATCTTTCCCGGAAGGGTCGATCATGACGATGGCAGGGGCATTCTCAGTCAAGCTGTTCATAACCGGACTAAGAGACGTGAGCCCGGTCAGCGTGAGGACTGTAAGCACCGAACCTGAGACGAGGTCTCGAACATCGGGAACAGCGTAAAAAACCAGCGGACCAAAACTGGCCACCTCATGGATCCCTTGCCATTCCAGGACCCTATCAAGGTATTCGTCGAAATAGTCCGGGAACTCGGGTCGGACGACATCACGCTGGTGAAGGAAATAGCCGATGCCGGACCTCCCGGCGACCCGAGCAATTGGAACAGTCCGGGAGCCCAGCGTCTGGGCATACAGATAGGCTTGCATCTCAGACGGTTCGACCAGATTGATGACGGGCTCGGTAGTTAGCTCG
Organism: Chloroflexota bacterium; assembly: GCA_963577415.1. GTDB lineage: Bacteria > Chloroflexota > UBA11872 > UBA11872 > VXNJ01 > JASLPR01. The sequence continues at coordinate 5,955 of CAUYYU010000008.1, read as the reverse complement.
CCGATCGGTGGGATGTAGCCGGTATAGCCCCAATCGGTCGTAAGCCGTAGCGCAGGGGGGAACGCGAGCACGCGGTAATCGCCCGGATGCTCATTCATCCAGTTCGCTGCCTCGTCGAGGTAGTCCGGAATAGCAACTTGAAAGGTGCCCAGCGGTGAGTCCAGCGGGCGCTGGATCATGAAGTGCCCCCGGACGATGGGCATTGTGTACAGGAGATAGAGCACCACCAGGAGCCAAGGGAAGCTCGCTGACAGGGTCCGGGCGGTCCACCCATAGCGGAGACCGAAACGCGAGCTGGCCAGGAACTGGCCTACGGATGCCGTGGTCGCGGCGACGAAGAGGCCGGCCAATGGCGCAAAGCCGAGGATTGTCAGCAAGGTGGCCTTGTACCAGGGGCTCCGCAGGACCCAGAAAAGAGGCACATTGTTCCACAGCAAAGCGAAGATCCGACCGAACGGACCGTTGGTGCCACTGCTCAGGACTAGCCCGAGGAATGCCACGACGCCGAAATACAGAAGTTTGCGATCTCTCCGGACGGCTAAACCGCCAAGGGCAGCCACTGGAAGCAGTAAACTACCGATGATAAGTAGCGGATTCTTGAAGTACCCCCCCGCGTAGGGAACATACGGGACGCCTTCGAAGCCGCCGTACCAGACCCAGGCGCCCTGCAGCCGCCAAACATTGAGCGGAGTGGTGTAGCTGGAGAGGTGAGTGAGTTGGCTAAGTCCAACGTCCTTCGTGCGACCGATAAAATTTTGTCCCGGTCCGCCAGTAAGGAGTCCGACGGCCTGCGGTACGAGCCAGTAGGCGTTGACTGCCACGATAAGAACCAGGGCGATTGACGCCATCATGAGCATTCGACGTGCTTGCAGGGCCCGGCCGGTCTTGAATCGGTGGATCATGTACATGATCATGTAAAGCGGGACGGGGATCATTGCAATCAGTGCCATGGGCGGGTTGGCTCCGACACCAGATCCGACCACGGTAATCAAAGCTAGAAGGGCCGCACTGGTCAGCAATCGACCATTCCGGGTGAATGAAATGGTCACTGCCAGGGCAAGCGGTAGCGCGACTAATGCGCTGAGGTTGGCAATGTTGACGCCCTGCCAGACTGGTTCCTGATAGAAATTGAACATGTAAACGAGGCTGGCGACAACCCACGCTATTCGGGAACGGGTGAGATATCGCATGAGCACGTACATGGAGAGCCCCGTAGCCGAGCACCAAAGTACGAACTGGAGCCGCTGGGCAAGCTCGATGGATGCACCGACGGCACGGAACAGGGCGGGCCAGAAGAGAAAGAACACCGCAGGCAGACGATCATCGGGGCTCGAACCGAAACCGACGCGGGTTTGCCAGGTGCTGAAGAACTCGGCCCACTGCTCCAGGGTCATGGGAAGGATGAAATCTTCAGCTTTTGCGATATAGCCGAACTTCACCCAGAAGAACGGGGCGAACCCAGCGAGCAGAACGACCGCCAGGGCCGGGGACGGCACGAATCGCCTGCCGGATGCGATCCAGCGGCGTTGGGGCACCACCGCTGGCCTAACCCTCTCGATTCTTCGAGATCATGTACGGGCCCAGGGACAGATTCCGCAGCCCTGACTCAACGAACGTCTTGACGGCGTCCTTGGCATTGCAGACGACCGGCTCTCCGTGCAGATTAAACGACGTATTCAGCACCGCGCCAATGCCGGTCATATCTTCAAACGACCGAATCAATCCGTGGTAGGCCCGGTTGTCCGATTGTCGCAGGATTTGCGGTCGCATCGTTTTGTCGAACGGATGAATCGCGGCCGCCAAGCTGCTGTGCGCTTCGGGCAATGTTTCGAATGCCGTCATCATGTGCGGCGACGGCACCTGCCCCGGATTTTTAATATAGCGGTCCTGGCTTTCGTCGAGCAGCGTTCCGGCGAAAGGCATCCAGAAATCGCGCTGCTTGATCTGGTGGTTGATGATTGGAACCACTTCGGGACTGGATGGATTGGCCAGGATAGAGCGATTACCTAGCGCTCGGGCCCCGAATTCCATCCTGTCCTGGCAGCGGGCCACGATTTGGCCATCGCGCAGCATCTTGGCGGTTTCCAGATCGACATCTTCCGGCTGGCGAATATCGCAGGAGTCGGCGAGACCAAAATCTCGAATCGCAGCGTCGATCTCACCCGACACGAGATCGGGGCCGAGGTACAGGTTCGCCAGCGGAAGAGGCTTCTTCCCGGTGACCTGTTCATAGCCGTGATACGCGGCGCCGATCGCCGTCGATTCGTCCCCCGCACTCGGGCAGACGCCGAAATGCTGCAACCCCGGAAGATCCTTGAGTAGCATATTCGCCTTGACGTTCATGAACACGCCACCCGCGGCGAGCAGATTCACGGCCCCGGTCGCCTCCAGCGCGTTCTGCGCAAACTCTCGCATCAGGTTTTCGCAGTGTTGCTGAGCGGCTCCGGCGATCCAATCGAATCGCTGGCGACGTAACGCGGCTTCCAGCTGGTGGCCCGCCGCCCGTGTCGATTTTGGGCCGCGAAATCGCATTCCGTCGATCCGAAGCAAATCTTCGAATATCGGCAAGACTCGCTTGACCCCTTCCTCGTCAGCGTAGGGGGCCAGGCCCATCACCTTGTACTCGTGCTCGCCCGCCTTCATCCCTAATGCACGGGTGACAAGCGTGTAGAAGATTCCGAGGGAGTAAAGATTCGGGGTCTGAGCAACGCGCTTGAGGGTACCGTTTTCGGCCACGGATACCGTGGCGCAACAATCATCGCCTGCGCCGTCGAGTGTGAGGACTACCGTTCTGCCTCCCGGCACCGGCCCGAAGTAGAGCGCGGATACTGCGTGGCAGAGGTGATGGTCGGCTGACTGTATTTTCGATTCAGGGATCCCGAGTTCGGCCGCCAGATCCCGGTACTGAATTCGTCGCAAACGCGGCCACACCGCCGGAGCGTACACGCGTTGATAGACGTTCTTTTCGAGGAAGTCGAGGAGACGGGAGGCGATGCGGTTGGACGATCCCATGCCGTACACGAACTGGGCGCTGCGATGGACGGCCCGGCGCAATGAAGTTACGCGGCGGGCGCCGGTCTCATTGGCCTGCCGCTTAGGATCGACATGGTCGACGGCCACGCCGAAGTGAGGGTAGGGATTGTCATAAGTGAGGACCACCAGGTCGAGTTCATCGGAAGCGATCCCCGCATACGAAAGGACGAATTCAACGGCCCGTCTCGGATAACCAGTGTCGTTCTTGAAGCGGGTGAACCGCTCCTCGCTGGCAACCGCAATGATCTCGCCGTCACGCAGCAACGCGGCCGTGCAATTGTGGGCCTCGCTGATCCCGAGCACGTAGGTGGGGGGCCCACCGGACGCCGAGATTCCATCTTTGGCCAAGCTTTTCCTTCTGCTCTTTGTGCAAGCCACGGTTGCCGGTGCACCCCCGGCCGACGGCGCCTTTTGGCACAGCTATCAGTTTAACGGCCCCGATGCGGGCCGGTCAGATGTCATCCGACCGAAACTGAGGGTGGATTTCCTCGGTATTCGATCGCTGAACTCGGCCGCCTTCTGTGCATAACGCCTCGCAAGCCTGGCGCCGTAACGCCACCCCCCGGCAGATCGGGGATTCGATCCGGGCACGCCCAATCCGCGGTGACGATCACCGCAAAGCGACCGGGTTGACTCCAACACCCGTGCCGTAAACCGGAGGGTGCGGTGCGCCATTTCATCAGCGGTCCCAGCAGAGGCCAGCCGGCTGTAGTTCCCTGTCAGCAATGGGTTCGTTTTCATAAAGTCATTTTCGTTAGCATTGCGACAGTTACTCGCATACACAGGAGCCAATACTGATTGTCACTGGCTAGCGTTGAAAAGTCCGCCAACGAGTTGCATCCGCGTTATATCGGCGCTCCCAGTCCGATATCGGTCGAAGATGCGCTGAGTCGCTTCGCCGCCCCTGCCGGGTCGGCGGTAAAAGTACAGATTCTGCGCCCGTTCAGCGTCTACTCCAAGACCGCCTACAGCTCCGTGATGACCCTTCCAGTCGGACCCGCCTACATCGCCTCCATGCTCGAGGCCGCGGGGTACGCGGTTGACATCATCGACGCGCAGGGCGAGAGCATCCTTGACCTTCGATCCGCGGGCAACGGCCGGTACAAGATCCAGGGGCTTTCGACCGAAGAAGTCATCGCCCGAATTGATCCGGACGCCGCCGTCCTCGGAATATCGCTCATGTTCTCCCAAGAATGGCCGCTTCACCGCGAACTGCTTCGCGAAATCCATCGAGCCTACCCCGATCTCATAATCGTGGCAGGCGGCGAGCACAGCACCGCCATGCCGGAACTCCTGTTGGAAAGCGATATCGGCATCGAATACGTCGTCAAGGGAGAAGGGGAAATCCCGTTCCTTGAGCTCCTCCACTGCCTGGCCACGGATGATCCTCCCACCGACATCGGCGGAATCGTCTACATAGACCCGGAAGGCAACTACGTCGACGGTGGCCTCAGTCGCCGCATTCTGGATATCGACAACCTTCCCTGGCCCGCCTGGCACAAATGCGAGGTACCGGCATATTTCACCGGCAACTGGAGTTCGGGAATAGCCCACGGGCGCAACATGCCCATCCTAGCCACCCGCGGCTGCCCGTATCAGTGTACTTTTTGCTCCAACCCTACGATGTGGACCACTCGCTATGTCATGCGCGATCCGGCCCTCGTGGTTGATGAAATCGAGCACCTCATCGATACCTACGGCGCCAACAGCATCGACTTCGCCGACTTGACGGCCATCGTGCGGACCGATTGGATACTCAGTTTCTGTGCCGAGCTTGAGCGCCGCAAGCTCGACCTCAACTGGCAACTCCCTTCCGGGACACGGTCCGAGGCTCTTGATGAGTCTGCCCTCCAGGCCCTGCTTCGATCCGGCTGCTCATTCCTGGTGTTCGCCCCGGAAAGCGGGTCTCAGGCGACGCTGGATCAGATTCGCAAACGCCTCAAGATCGACAACATTCGAGCCACCGTGGGGGCGGCCGTCGACGTCGGCCATACGGTCAAGATCAATTTCATTATCGGGTTTCCGGACGAGCGTCGCGGCAGCATCTTGAAAACCGTGTGGGAATGTGTGCGGATGGCCTTTCGAGGCGCCAACGACTGCAACGTCGCCATTTTCACTCCCTACCCTGGATCGGAGCTGTATCGGGAACTGCGCGACAATGGCCAGATTCCGGAGCCGGACGACAAATATTTCCTGGACTTGTTGGTGCAGTTCGATTTCACCGTTATCAAGTCTCACTGCCTGGCCGTCCCGGGCTGGGAACTTGCTCTCTATCGCTTCTTTGCGATGTCTTCTTTTTACTCCCTCTCCTACCTCCTCCATCCCGGCCGGTTGTGGCGGGCAATCCGCAGCGTCGTCGGCGGTGATTTTCAGGCCCATAGCCTGTTCGAACAGCGGGTGCACGATTTCGTCGTTCGAGCCCGAATGAGCCGAAGAGGCCGGGGACGTTCATAAACTGGCCCGCGTCCGGCCCAAACGTACAGCCAGGGATGCTTCGTGTCCGCTCCGAGATAGTTCCGATACCCGCATTTGCACAATTAGAGTTAGTGAGCCTCCTATCTCAATTCGGGGTCTTGGTCGAGGGTCAGCACTGCTCCGGGTGAAAGCCCATTGGACCTTTGGCTGCCTAGCACGTCCCCCAGACATGCCAGATCGCACGTCATACAGAGTGCCCCAGCGCCCACCACACCTCCCACTGGAGATTCCCCTAGCTAACCCGCCCAGAACTGCAAGTGCTTGCCGATGGCCATCCCGCTTGACGCGCCACGATCGGTGTCCGGTGCATCCGTCAACCCATCACTCTAGCGGCCAACTGATGCGGCCAACTGATGCGGCCAACTGATGCGGCCAACTGATGCGGCCAACTGATGCGGCCAACTGATGCGGCCAACTGATGCGGCCAACTGATGCGGCCAACTGATG
>CAUYYU010000007.1:0-24460 GCA_963577415.1 Chloroflexota bacterium | reverse complement strand
CGACGATCGTGCGATTGGCGGGGCTGGCGATTCTGGTGCTGGCGACGGCCGGGGTGGGTGCCGGCGGCGGCCAGCGGGAGACGACGGTTTTCGTCCTTGATGTGTCGGAGAGCGTGCTTCTGGCTCAACGGTTGATAAATCGGGATTGGGTCGAAGAGGCGATCGGCGCGGGGCCAGCGGATGGACGGGTGGCGGTGGTGGAGTTTTCGGATTCGGCGAGGATTACCCAGCTTCCGGTGGAGATTCGGGACATTCGGGGAGGGATAACGATCTCCGCTCGTTCAGGCGGTGCAGGCAGGGGCGCGCTGGGCAAGGCGATCTCACAGGCGGTGAGCCTGATCGGCGAGGACGGAGTCGGCAAGATCGTGCTGCTGACCGACGGCGAGATGCTGGGGGCGGGCGTGGATCGAGCGCTGGCCAAGGCGGTGGATCGTGGGATCACGGTCTCGGTCGTGAGTCCGCTAGAGCTCGGAGGAGCGGACCTGGCGCTGGAGCCACCGCGGGCGCCGAGGTATGTGTATGTGGGGAAGAGCTTCGACGTGCAGGTGGCGGTGGTGGCTCAGAGGGAGGCCGATGTAAGGCTGCGGCTGTGGGCGGGAGAGCGGCTGGCGGCGGATACGCAGGTGCAGGTCGGGCCGGGAGTGAATCTGCTGGGAACGAAAGTCACGCCGGAGGAGGAGGGCGTGCTGGTGCTACGGGCGGAAATTCTGGACAACGCCGACGCGCTGACGGAGAACAACGTGGCCGAAAGCCTGGTGCGGGTGCTGGCGCCGGCCCGGATTCTGCTGGTGGGCGACCCGCTGGAAACCGGCGCGCTGGCGGCGACGCTGGCCACTGAGGGATTTGAGGTGGTGGAGGTTGGGGCGGAGGGCCTGCCCCGGAACACGGAGTCGCTATCTGAGTTTGGAGCGGTGATCCTGACGGACGTGCCGGCGAGAGCGTTGGACGATCAGCAAATGGGGGCGCTACTAGAATTCGTGCGGGAGCGGGGGCACGGCCTGGTGGTGACGGGCGGGGCGAACGCGTTTGGTCCGGGCGAATATCAGGGGACGGCGCTGGAGGGGCTGTTGCCGGTGCGGTCGAATCCGCCGGAAGAAGAAATACGGGGCCTGGCGCTGGTGTTGGTGGTGGATCGATCGGTGAGCATGTCGTTTCGGGGCACCGATATGGATGTCAATAAGTTCTCTATGGCGAAGGAGGCGGCGGTGCAGGCGGTGCATCTGCTGGAAGCGGGCGATCAGGTGGGGGTGGTGGGATTCGACGCGGAGGCGAGGTGGATAGTGGAGCCGACACGGATTGAAACGGCGACCGATAAGATGCTGGTGGAAGCCAAGATTCGGGCGATGGAACTGGGCAACAGCACCGATATTTACACGGCGGTGCAAATGGCGCGCAAGCGCATGACGACGCTTGAGGCGAGACTAAAGCACATGATCCTGATCACGGATGGGCAGGCGCGATTTGGGAATTTCAAGGTGTTCGGGGCGCAGGTCAGGCATGACGAGATATCGGTATCGACGGTGGCGGTGGGGGAGGACGCGGACACGGAGTTGCTGAAAGAATTGGCGCGGGACGGGAACGGGCGGTACTACCAAACTGACGATCCGGCGGCCATACCGGCTCTGCTGACGAAGGAGACGGAAATCGCCCACAGCTTCTTCATGGTGGATCGCCGTCAACAACCGCGGGTGGCACAGCCGAGTCCGGTGTTCGCGGAGGTGACGGCGGACGAACCAATACCGTACCTGGGCGGTTTTGTGCGAACCAGGCTGCGCCCGGAAGCAACGGCAGTGTTGGTGTCGGACAGCAACGATCCGATCCTGGCGACCTGGCAGGCCGGGTTTGGCCGGGTGGCGGTGTGGACGTCAAACGTCGGAGGCGAATGGAGTGAGGAGTGGCGGGCGTGGAGTGCGTTCGGCGGATTCGTGAGCGGCCTGACCGGGTGGGTGATCGCCGGGGCGCAGGATCGCAATGAAGGGATCAGGGTGAGCAGCCGGGTGGACGGCTGGGAGGTGGCAGTGGTGGTGGAATCGGTGGATGACGCCGGCCGATTCCGAAATAACATGGAGACGGCGGCGGTGCTGAGAAGCCCGGACGGGGAGACGGTGGCGGTGACTTTCGAACAGACCGGCCCCGGCCGCTACGAGGTGGTGCTGCCGAAGCCGGGGCCGGGCGCATACCGGCTGACCATCGAGCAGCGCACAGCCGAGGGCGAACGGGTGGGGCCGGTGTTAGATGGGTTCGTGGTGGGGTATTCGGCGGAATTTCGGCAGGGGCGGCCGGGAACCGCCCTGCTTAACTGGATTGCGGCGCGAACGGGCGGGGAAACGCTGGCGACGCCGGAAGAAGTGTTGGGTGGAACGAACCTGGGCAGCGGTCAGAGGCTGGCGCCGCTTCTGCTGACGGTCGGGATGTTGCTGTTCATGGCCGACATCGCGGTGCGGAGGCTGAGAATGGGCCGGGCGGAGCTGCGGGAGCAGTATCTCGATGTCCTAGAATGGGTCGATCATCACCACCCGGGAAGGGTCGCCACGATGGTATCGCGACGCCTGCGGCAGGGATTGCCGGGATCTAACTAACCGCAATGGACGTACTAGGCTCGATAGCAACGATCTTCGCGCGGGCTGGATATGAAGTGTTCCTTGTGGGCGGATCGGTCAGGGACCGGCTGCTGGGGCGGGCGTCGAAGGACGTTGATCTGACCACGAATGCGCGGCCCCCGGACATCAAGCGGCTGCTGCGGCAGGCAAAGCCGGACGGCCTGTACGACGTTGGTGAGCGATTTGGGACGGTGGGGGCGATGTTTGGGGACGCGAAGATCGAGATTACAACCTACCGGTCCGAGTGGTATCCAGACGAGGAGTCGCGGCACCCGGAGGTGGAATTCGGGGACCGGCTGGAGGACGATCTGGCGCGGCGTGATTTTACGATCAACGCGATTGCCCAGGACATCGGGACGGGCAAGATCGAGGATCCGTACAACGGGGTGGCCGACCTGGCGAAAAAAGCTCTGCGGGCGGTGGGGATACCGGCGGAGCGATTCCGGGAGGATCCGCTGCGGATGCTGCGGGGGGTGCGGCTGGCGACTCAGCTCGGGTTCGAGATAGAGCGAAAAACGGCGGCTGCGATCAAGGAAAGTGCCGGGCGGTTGCAGTTCATCAGCGGGGAGAGAATGCGCGATGAGTTGACGATGATCCTGGTTTCGGAGCGACCGGCGCAGGGGATCATGAGCATGATCGAACTGGGGCTGATCCGCTTCATCATGCCGGAGCTGGCGGAGCTGGCGTCGACGGATCAGGACGAGCGCCATCAGCACAAGGACGTCCTGGCGCACACGCTCCAGGTGCTGGGTGGGGTGCCGGCCGATCCAATGATGAGGCTGGCGGCGCTACTGCACGACATTGGTAAGCCGGCGACGATGAAGGTTAAGAACGGGAAGGTGCAGTTTCACGGTCATGAGATGGTGGGGACACGGCTTGCGCGAAAAATCCTGGAGAGATTGCGCTACGACAAGGCGACGATCCGGGCAGTGGCGGACCTGGTGGCGTGGCACATGCGGTCCAACCTGTATGAGTCCGACTGGAGCGACGGGGCGGTGCGCCGGTACATGCGAGATGTGGGGGACCGGCGGACGCAGTTGTTGACGCTGTCGCGGGCGGACATCACGAGCTACCGGGCCAGACGGATAGAGGCGGGACTAAAGAGGGTGGCCGAATTGGAGGCGCGGTGCGATCTGCTGGCCGGGCAGGCGGACGTGGAGAAGATGGACAGCCCGCTGGATGGCGCGGAATTGATGGAGCTGTTTGGTCGCGAACCCGGGCCGTGGATCAAGCTGATCAAGGATTACCTGCTGGGTCTGGTGCTGGATGGGGATCTGGATCAGGGAGATAAGAAGGCGGCGACAAAGCTGTCGAAGGAGTTGGTGGCCGCCGGGATGCCGGCCACCGAGAAGGCTAAAGATGAAGAGGGGACTGGGGCGGCGGGCTAGGTTCGGCGGGCATTGAGGGTGTCTACTCGGGCAGCCAGCCCCGTTTGACGGCATCTTCGATCAGGCAGCTGGCGAAATCCCAGAGGCGAGGCGAGGCGTCGGCGATGGAGCTATTGATGCGCCTGACCTGGGCGGCGGTGACGCCGTGCTCGCGCCAGGCGGCTCCCCGGCTGATGTAATTCAAGAGCAGCGGTTGGAGCCGGTCGAGAGCCTTCGCGTAAAGCGCCTCAGCGGATTCGAGAGCCTCGAACTCATCCCATAATCCTCGAAGCTCGGCGGCCTGGTCGGCAGGCAGGAGATTGAAGATGCGCTCGGCGGCGACCAGTTCCCGGGCACGCTGCGCGCGACGGGTGGCCTCATCGTAGATCATCACGTCACCGGCGTCGATCTCGACCAGATCGTGGACGAGGAGCATCCTCACGACCCGGTCGACATCGATTTTCCGGTCGGAGTATTCGGCGAGGGTGGACGCCATCAAGGCAACGTGCCAGGAGTGCTCGGCGTCGTTTTCGCGGCGGGTCCCGCGTTCGGTAAGGGCAGTGCGCAGTATGGTCTTGAGGCGATCCATTTCGACGATGAAATACATCTGCCGGCGCAGGCGTTCGTCGGCGCCGTCGTCCGGCAGGCGGGGTAAGGGAGAGGTCATCGCCCGGTTGATGTCAGCGCGACGGCGGGATTTTGGGGCGGCAATTCGACCTTATTGCACGGACCTGACAACGGCGACTCCATGACCAAGTCTCCTAGATCGGTCTTGAGGGGAACGGAGACGCGTGGGAGGTCCAAGGTGGACAGGCTGGCACCCTTGCCCTTGATCAGGAGGGGGGGTGAGATGTCGGTGGAGAGGCCGATTTCCTCGAGGGCGATCGCGGCCTGGCCGGCAATGGTATTGGACAGCTCGGCGATTCCGCTCAGGACGACTTCGTCGATCTCGGTCGCCTCGACCCCGACAACTTCCCGGAAGAACGAGAACGCATATTCGGCTGAGACCGAGATGAGAAAGACTCCGGAGACTTCCCCTACGAGCCCGATGACGGAGGCGATTTCGTGGGCGAGCTCGCCGCCCGAGGTGAGAGACGGTTTGCTAGTGCGAAGTACCTGATATTTGGTCTCTTTCTGAAGGACGTTCTGAATGGCTCGGATGAACGGAGTTATCAACTCAGCATCGAGGGTTAGTCCCTCCCGGCTGACCTTCTGCCCCATGTATCGCGATTCCCGTGGACGCCGATCAGCCGCCCTATTTCGAGGAGCGGCGGACCCTTTTTATAGTCGCTCGCACCGAGATTCTAAGGATCAGGAGACCGATCTGGAAGTTACCTGGCTTCCATACCTGAGGAAATCTGGCGGGTCGGGTCTACGCGTTGGGCTGACCGTGGAGGCCGAAGCGGGCGTGACCTTCGAGGGAGCGAGCAAATTGCGACGGAATGGTGCCGGTAGTGACAGAGCGCTAGGATACGCGCCCGTGGAACCGGCACCGGATGATCGGAGTTTGGACTCCCGGAGAAGAAAGGCTAGTCGGGTGGATTTGACGAAATCAACGCCGCAAAGTCCGTACGCAAAGACGGGACACATCGTGTTTGTCCCGCGGACGCTCGACAAGGTCCGGGCGGAAATCGCGGGCACGCTGGGCGAGTATCACTGGCGGGTGGGGATGTCGATGCGGTTGTTGGACTTTTTGGAGATTGAGGCCGAGGAGCTACTGCGGGCGGTGGAAGAAGAGGAAGACGATAAGGCAGTGTGGGATCGGGTGCGGGACAAGGCGAAACCACGCAGCAAGATTGAGATCGCCGGGTTCAATGAGTCGATGATTGAAGGCCACCCGGAGACGGAGGAACAGCGGAGCCGTCACCGAGATTTCGTGGCCGGAGCCGGCGTGACGGATGATCTGGAAGCGGTGGCGGAGGAGATGACCATTTTCGAACGGCTGGAGCTGGATGACGGCCGGGAGACGGAGATGGGAGGCGGGGAGATGGACCTGACGACCGGGATACCGCGCAGTCCCTACGAACGGATGCTGGGGATGGTGTTTCTGCCGCGCACGATTGACAAGGCGCGAGCGGAACTGGCGGGAAAAGAAGGTGAATACCTGTTTCGCACAGGGTATTCGGCGTCTGGAATGGAAGTGCTGGGCATCTCGCCGGAGCAGCTGTTCGAAGCGCTGCGAGGCCATTCGACCGATGAGGATATCCGGGGTTGGATTGCGGATAAGAGGGAGTCCCGAACCGATCTCGAAATCGCGAAGTTCAACCGGGAGGCGATCGAACGGCGGGCGAACACACCGGAGCAAATTGAATGGCACCGCAACTATCTGACCGGGATCGGTTTGGCGGAGCTGGCGGACATAGTGACATCAGTTGAGCGGCTGGAGTGGGACGAAGGCCGCTGAGCGAGAAGAGGGCCAGTTTGGACCTTACGAAGGAAGTTCCGAGGAGCACGCACGAGAAGCTGCACGGCATGGCGTTTTTGCCACGGGCGATCGACAAGGGCCGCGCCGAGCTGGCGGGGACGGCGGGCGAATACCTGGCGCGTACCGGCTACTCGAAGACGCTGATGGATTTCCTGAAAATCGACGTGGACAAATTCGTAGACGGAATGGCCGATCTCGCGGATGACGAAGCTGTGTGGGAGTGGGTGTCGGCGAGGATGGCGCCCCGGACCGCCGAGGAGATCGAGGAATTCAACTCCGATCTGCTTGGCCGGATGCCGCATCCGGATAACCTGGAGCGGCATCGGGGATTCTTGGAGCCTTTCGGGCTGAGTCACCTGGCGGAGAAAATCTCGGTGTGCGAGCGCCTGGACCTGGAAGAGGGGCGAACCATCCCGGGAATCAAAGACAGATAGCGATGATCGCGGCGGGTGAGCGGGCCCGAATCGGAGTATCCGGGGTGTGCGCACATGACGCGGCCTTTACAGATCAGCAGAGACGCCGGGCGAGAGCGTGGCGGTGAGCGAATTGGATGCGGCCGGAGTATGAAATTTTGCGTTGTGGGATACGGCGGCATAGCGGAGTTTCATCGCGAGGCGCTGTTGGGGATTGACGTGGTGGAAATAGGGGCGGTGGTCGGCCGGAGAGTGGAGCCGACGGAGGCGTTCGCCGAATTGTGCGGAGCGGAGCTGGCGACGGTGGATCTGGCTGAGGCGCTGGACCGACCGGAGATCGACGCCATGCTGATAACGTCCCCGAGTCAGATACATTTCGGGCAGGCAAAGGCGGGGTTGCTGGCCGGGAAACATGTGCTGCTGGAAATCCCGATGGCCCTAAATCTGGTCGAGGCCGAGGAACTATGCGATCTGGCGGATGCGCAGGGACGGACGCTGATGATCTGTCACACGCATCGCTATCGCCGGTTCATCCGGGAGACGAAGCGCCGGATCGCTGACGGCGAGCTCACGCTGCTTCATTTCCACTGCGAGTGGCACTTTTTCCGGCGGTCGAACGTGGGATGGACCGGCTACGAGCGCAGCTGGACCGACAACCTGCTCTGGCATCACGGAGGGCATGTGGTGGACGACGCCGTGTGGCTGTTCGGAAGGGAACCGGAACGGGCGCGGGCGCTGCTGGGGCCGACGGAGAATCCGCTTGGAATTCCGATGGATCTGTCGGCGCAGATGCGGTTCCCCGGTGGCGGCATCGCAACGTACGCGATGTCTTACAACGCGCACGTCCCAGAGGCACGGATGCAGATCACGCTGATATGCGAAGAAGAAACACTGACGGTTGATGAAGATCGGATTCTCGATCAGGGCGGCGGTGAGTTGTATTTGGACACAATCGAACCGGCGATCCAAAAGCAGGACGAGGAGTTTGTGAACGCCGTTCGCGAGGGCCGGGAGGCGTTGACATCGGGGCGGGCGCTGTTGGCGTCGATGCGGACGCTGCAGCGGCTGGAGGCGAGCGCGGGGGAGGGGTCGTTATGGGGCAGGGACCGAATATTCCGGAGGTGAGGGTTTAGAATCCTCTGATCGGAGAGGTCGGAGCGCCGAGGAAATCCAAAAGACGGGGAGTCGCAACCGGCAACTGCTTCGAGCAGCCCGTGCCAAATGACCGATCCGGCCCCAGCCGTCGGCATCCACCAACAATGGCTCCCGTGTAGATTTGCATAGTAGTTCGCCACTGACAGGCTAAACGAGAGGTGGGACCGTGGCCGACTCCGAGGCGCACACGACGCTTCAAAACACTATCGGGGACCACGCAAGCCGGGGCTTCACAATTAGCTCCCAGACCGAGACCACAGCTCAGATGGTGAGATCCAAGGAGTTCAATCTCGTGCCGGCCTTGGTCTGGTTCCTATTGTTCGGGATCGGCGTGCTGGTGTACGTCTTCTACTACACGTCTAAGAGCGATGAGGCCATATTCATCCGTGTTCAAGGAGGTGAGGTAAGTGTCCAAAGTACGGACCAAAGCAAGGGGCGGCGAAATCAGACGAGCCCGATGTCATGCGTGATAACTATCTTGATAGTTATCGGCGCGTTCATCGGGATGGCGATTATCGCGGTTCTGCTGGCGACGTGGCTGATACCGACGGGGTGATTCTGGTCTGCGAGCCAACCGCGCCGGAAACCGGAGAGTGATGAGCGGCAATCGAGTCCGGGTATTGCTCGTCGGACTGGCCCTGACGCTGGCGGTGACGGCGTGTGCGAGGGGGGAGAGGCAGCAGCGGAGGGAGAAGTTCCGGAGGTAGCGGAGGCTGCCGGGGCGGAGGCCGCGGAGGTAGAGCTGCTGGGGGAATGTTGGGGATTCGGCAACCAGCTCACGAGTGAGGCGATCCACACCGCTACCGGCACCGACTCCGACGCCGACCCCAACACCCGAGCCGGGCAGGCCACGCTCGGGCGTAATAGAGCGGGTGCTGCCGTCTCCGACGCCGACACTCACGTTGACCCCAACGGAGACGCCGGTGCCGACGGTCGCGACGTCACCGGTCCCCATGGATACGCCAACCCCGAAGCCCACGGTTACTCCGTCGCCGACGCCTACGTTGATTCCACTCGACATCATTGATATTGAGGCGGTGGACAAGACGGCGGAGACGGTGACGATCAGGAACCGAGGAGCCTATGCGGTGGATGTGTCGTTGTGGCTGCTGGTGAGCCAGAATGGCGATGAGAGGTTCGTTTTCCCACCCGGTTACATGATTCCGGCCGGAGGTA
This sequence comes from Chloroflexota bacterium, assembly GCA_963577415.1. Lineage (GTDB taxonomy): Bacteria > Chloroflexota > UBA11872 > UBA11872 > VXNJ01 > JASLPR01. The sequence goes on along the minus strand of CAUYYU010000007.1, from coordinate 15,324 downwards.
CGGTGGTGGTGGCGAGCGGCGCCGCTACCGGCGACCTGAAGTTGACGGAGCCGGACGTGTGGCTCGACGACGCGCTGGACCCGGCGCTGCTATATGACGCGACGGGATTGCTGATAAGCACGTTCACGCCTTAGATGAGGCGAAGTTGCGCGGAACAGGAAGGGAAGTAGTCGAACTGGTGCCCCCAAGGGAATTCGAATCCCTGTCTACACCTTGAAAGGGTGTTGTCCTAGGCCTCTAGACGATGGGGGCGAGGAGACGGAGCCCGAGGTCGACCGACCCGCATTCTAATACCAGGATCCGCCGGTTGCCGAGAGAATTTAGCCGGGGACGTCCCGGTGCATGTTCACTTCGGTGCCGATGCCGGCGGCGATCGCGGTGCGAAATATGCGATCCGCCAGGGCAATGTCCCAGATGGCGATGCCCAGGGATTTGAAAAGGGTGCACTGACGGGGCGAACCGCGCCCGGAGGCGAGGCCGGCGACGATGTCGCCCATCTGGACGATTTCGTCCCAACCGATCGCGCCGATTTCGACCGCGGCGGTGAGGTCGCCCGATTCGATCCTGGCCTGCTCAAGATCGTCGGCAGCAATGAAGTCAAAGGCGGCAAGGGCGGCGTCATCGAGCTCGCGGGCCTGGATTCGATTGGCGCCCATGGCCATGACGTGAGAGCCAGGGGCGATGGACGAGCCGGCCAGGACGGGCTCCAGGCTGTTGGTGGCGGTGATGATGAGGTCGGCTCCGTCGCAAGCCTCCTGGGGGCTAGTCACGGGTGTGACCTTGAGATTCAGGGTGGTGCTCATTTCGGAGGAGAACCGCTCCCGGCGGGCGGGGTCGCGGCCGTAGACGCGGGCGGCGGTCAGATCGCGGGCACGGGAGACGACCTCAAGCTGGGTGCGAGCCTGGTAGCCGCTGCCGATGATGGCGACGACGGCGGCATCTTCGCGGGCCAGATATTTGGCGGACACCCCGCTGGCGGCGCCGGTGCGTAGCTGGCCGAGCCGGCCGGCTTCGATGACGGCATCGAGCTCGCCGGTGGATTCGCGGTAGAGATTCACGACGAATCGGGTAGACCCGGCGCCGCCGACGTAGGCCTTGAAGCCGATGCGGTCGAGTTCGGGGATGGCGCCGCCCATGAGTTGCAGGGTCGTACGGCCTCCGCCAACGCGTCTGCGGGGTAAATTGATGGCCTTGCCCTGGCCCTGCAGCCGGAACGCGTCTCCGACGGCTTCCATGGCCATGGTCATATCAGCCAGGCTGTCGACTTCGGTTTCGGAGATGAGAAGCGTCACCTGATCCTCGGGCCTTTCCTCGGGAGCCACTCAGCCGGAGACTGCCCGACCGCCGGGGCTTGACGATAGCTGAAACATGGCGCTGGCCTTCCGGGAACAGGCCATACCGGGAAGTATTGAAGCGTCATTGGGCCGCGGGTCTGATTCTCGCCGACTCTGGTTGCGGGGGTCGGATTCGAACCGACGACCTCCGGGTTATGAGCCCGACGAGCTTCCACTGCTCCACCCCGCGCCGGAATGATACACAAGTGGGCGGTGGTTGAGGGGTATTCGGGTCTATCCCGGCCGAAACTCAGCTTCGTACAGGGACGCCTTTCATGAGCCCGGCTTCGTGCATTTCGCCCCATTGTCCGCGGAAGGTTCCGTTCCACTGATCGGTGAGCGGGTGCGCGAGCATTTGTTCGTAGATCGGCCAGAACACGATGATGCCGTCGGCGCCGTCACGGATAGCGAGGTGGGCGACCTCGACCGATCTGACCAGGGCCGCAGTGATGAGCGGACGCTCGGTCCAGGCCCCCAAGACGCGCACGCAGTCCCGAACGAGCTCGGTGGGATCGCCGCCGAGTTCCTTCACGGGTTCACAGAACGGCAGGACGTGGGTGGCGCCGGCCAGCGCCACGGCGTTCGCCTGTGTTAGGGAGAAAGTGGTGGTGCACATGGTGGCAACGCCCTGTTTTTTGAGCTCGGTGAAGGCCGGGAGCGCGTGAACGGTGCAGGGGATCTTGATCATTATCTGATCGGACATGGCGGTGAATATCGCGGACACCTCAAGGAGTTCTATAGCGGATTCCCCATCCACCTCTATGACCACGGGAAGGTCAGTGATGTCGAGGTAACGCTTCGTGACTTCGGTGAGTTGACCGTATTTCTGGACCATTTTGTTAAGGACGACGGTGTTGGTGACGATGCCAGCGGCACCGTAGTGCAGCCTGTCCTTGAGGTCTTCCGGGTCCCCAGCCAGCCAGATCGCCGGTCCACTGCCCTGGTTGCCGCTCATGCCTGTCGCTCCTCCGGTGGTGCCCGGTCGGCGAGTCGCCGATCGCTCCGCTGTTCACGGTCGCGACCATATCCTAAATGTTTGGCGTCAGCTCCGGATCGGGAATACGGACAGGGCCACGCCGCCGAAGATGAGGGCCCGGTCTTCAGGGGCGAGGTCTTCGAACTCCTGCATAGGAAGGAGGAGGGCGTTGCGATAGCCCTCGCGGAAGCTCACCGGGGGGAAGTCGCTGCCCCACATGAGGCGATTCGGACCGAAAGCGGCGACGGTGGCCTTGAAGAGCCCCGGCACCGGCCGCTCGAACGGAAAGGGTGAGGTGGGGTGCATCATGCGGGGACAAATTTCGCCGAGACCGGGGATTTTCATGTAGACGTTGGGAAAGCGAGCCAGGCCGAAGGCGGCGCGGGTCCGAGCCGGGGGACCGGCGCCCACGGGGACGTCCGATCCGAGGTGTTCGATTACGACTCGCAGGTCGGGAAGGGCGGCTAACAATTCGGCAAACTCGGGCGAGGCGAATTCGTCGTCCGAGCCGATGCAGCTGATGGTCAGTCCTAAACGGCTGGCGGCGCGCCAGATGGCCAGGGGGTCGTCGCCGGGGGAGCGGACGGTGGGGCGGAGGCGCACTCCGGCGGCGCCTTCGCCGGCGAGCCGCTCCAACTCGGCGATGGCATCGTGGCTATCAGTATCCACGATGACGATGTTGGCAAATCGACCGGGATAGTTGCGCACGCATTCAAACTGATAGGAATTGTCGGTCTGTCCCTGCATCTGTACCAGAACGGCGTGGGTGATGTCGTTTGCGTCCATCTGATGCAGCAGGCTTTCGACCGGTTCGTACCAGATGGGTGAGACGTGGCAGTGACTGTCAACAATTAGCATTTGAACCTCCCCGGCGGTGATCTTTCGAGAGCCGCTCCCGAATTCGGACGCTCCACGATGGGCGGATGAGCGGATTCGCCGCATCGGCTAGTCGGGGCGAACGATTCCTTTGACCAAGATGACGTTGCCATAGAGGCGGCGCTCGCCGGTGGCCAGGACGGCGAAAGCCTCGCGGGTGCGATCGTAAAAAGCGAAGCGTTCGAGGGACTCAAACTCCACGGGGCGGCCTTCGGCGGCAGAGGCGGAGGCCATGAACTCGCGGACGGTCTCGGGCTCTTCGTCGGCGTCGCCGACCACCTGCATCACGGCGACAGGTCGTTCGACGAAATCGTCGAGAGGCAGGACGGTGAGGACAGCGTCGAGGGCCCGGGTGGCGTTGACGCCGTCGAGCCGAACGGTTCGTTCCCCCATGCTCTCGGCGGGAAAGTTGGCATCAACGATAGCGATTTCGTCGCCATGGCCCATGGCGGCGAGGATGTAGAGCAGGTCGGGGCTCAGGAGAGGGTCGGTGTTCTTGAGCATCGGAGGCTCCCGGGATTCGCGGCGGCTGGCGGTGACACTTTAGCGGCGGGCCGTCGATGGCGCCATCGCCGAGGTAGCGGGCGGGCGCTACCCGGGCGGTGGGAATCTATGGGTGTCAGGGTGGACACAACGGAGATTGCGGGGCAGCGGCTGCGAAGCCGGCTAGAGGGGAGAATCCGTCGGCACCTCAGCCTCCTCAAGTTCGTCGATCCAGGCCTGGGGAATCGGCTGGCTGGTCTTCACGTTCTTGCCGGAGAGTTTGAGCCGATAGCGAATGCGGAACCCGAAGCGAGTGGCGAGGAGGATGGCGACGAACAGGACAACGCCGGCAACGAAGGGAAGCCGGGCGGATGTGGTACCGATGTCGGTGACGACTCCGGCAACGAATAGGATGCAGACACTGCCGATGGCGGAGAACATAAACACCCCGGCCAGATAGCCGGCGGTGACCTCAAGGAATGCCCGGCGGCGGGTCATGGGGAGTAGTGCCGGGTTGGTCGTGGGGGGTCGAAAAGGCCGAGCAGACCTATAAGCCGCATTCTGTCGAGAGCTGTCATCTATCTTGGGAACCGGATTGCTCCGGACCTCTTTGCACCCTACCCGGGAACGGGCTCACGAATGAGCGAGGCGGACAGCCTAAATTCCCTGCTTGGGCTTGCTCCAGGAAGAGTATGGCCTTTTCACTCCGGCCTTACCCGGCATTGGTCTCTGTGCCACTGGTCCTCGCCTCACGGCGGACGGGAGTTACCCGCTACCTTGTCCTATGGAGTGCGGACTTTCCTCACGCTAGGCGCGACAGCCCGGTCTGCTCGGCGCGGTGCGCCTTAACAACTGAAGTAGTGGCCGGAAAAGAACGGGTGGGACCCACGGATTCCTGCTCTTGATAGCGAGGAAGTTTTCCTGGACTGAATGTCCATGTCCATGCAGTGCATCGACTGGGATGTGCCGCTGTCACCAGCGACAATAATCCCTAGAAAGGAGGTGATCCAGCCGCACCTTCCGGTACGGCTACCTTGTTACGACTTTGCCCCAGTCGCCTGTCCCACCTTAGACAGTTGCCTCCCTAAAAGGGTTAGCTCACCATCTTCAGGTATTACAGACTCCCATGGCATGACGGGCGGTGTGTACAAGGCCCGGGAACGTATTCACCGCAGTATGCTGACCTGCGGTTACTAGCAACTCCAACTTCATGCAGGCGAGTTGCAGCCTGCAATCCGAACTGAGACCGACTTTGTGGGATTCGCTTACTCTCGCGAGTTCGCAGCCCTCTGTATCGGCCATTGTAGCGTGTTTGTAGCCCGGGGCGTAAGGGCCATGCTGACTTGACCTCATCCCCACCTTCCTCCGAGTTTCTCTCGGCAGTCTCGCTAGTGAAATATAACTAACGACGGGGGTTGCGCTCGTTGCGGGACTTAACCCAACACCTCACGGCACGAGCTGACGACAGCCATGCAGCACCTGTATACCAGCCCCGAAGGGAAGCCCTATCTCTAGGGATGTCCGGTATATGTCAAACCCCGGTAAGGTTCTTCGCGTAGCCTCGAATTAAACAACACGCTCCGCTGCTTGTGCGGGCCCCCGTCAATTCCTTTGAGTTTTAGTCTTGCGACCGTAGTCCCCAGGCGGGATGCTTAACGCGTTAGCTACGGCACATGAAGCGTCGATAGCCTCAAACACCTAGCATCCATCGTTTACAGCGTGGACTACCGGGGTATCTAATCCCGTTCGCTCCCCACGCTTTCGCACCTCAGCGTCAGGACAGGGCCAGGAAGCCGCCTTCGCCGCTGGTGTTCCTTCCGATATCTACGCATTCCACCACTACACCGGAAGTTCCGCTTCCCTCTCCCAGCCTCAAGACCGGCGGTATTGCCCGGCGTGCCGAGGTTAAGCCTCGACATTTCACGAACAACCTACCGGCCCGCCTACGTGCTCTTTACGCCCAGTAATTCCGGATAACGCTCGCCACCTACGTATCGCCGCGGCTGCTGGCACGTAGTTGGCCGTGGCTTATTCCTGGGCTACTGTCATTTTCATCACCCAGAAAAGGGCTTTACGACCCTAGGGCCTTCATCGCCCACGCGGCGTTGCTGCGTCAGGGTTTCCCCCATTGCGCAAGATTCCTTCATGCTAAACCCCGTAGGGCTCTGGACCATATCTCAGTCCCAGTGTGGCTGATCATCCTCTCAGACCAGCTACCGATCATCGCCTTGGTGAGCCATTACCTCACCAACTAGCTAATCGGCCGCAGGCCCCTCTCTCGGCGATAAATCTTTCATCCACCAGACATATCCGATAGATCTTATGCGGTATTGTCCCCGGTTTCCCGGGGTTATCCCCCACCAAGAGGTAGGTCACCTACGTGTTACTCACCCGGATGCCACGGTCGTATGGGCCGAAGCCCACCGTACCGTTCGACTCGCATTGATAAGGCACGCCGCCAGCGTTAATCCTGAGCCAGGATCAAACTCTCCATAAAATCCGACACTCCCTGACGGGAGTTAAGAATCAAAATATCAAGAGCTTTTCCGCACTAGCTCGGACTCGGTTAACTAACTCGCCGGAATTCGCGGGATCCCTCCCGATTAAACCTTTCCGGCCACTTTTCAGTTGTTAAGGTGCAGAGGATGCAGCACCCTGAAGCGTTGCGTCCTCTCTCGACGAACTTAGATTATACATGAGCCAACGGGCGCGACAAGCAACGAGTTCGCCGCCGGACCGTAGCTGTGTCCCCTGTCGACCGTCGAATTTGAATTCAGCGATCGGGGGCTTTCGCGGACGGTCCTCAGCCGGGACGGATCGCGGCGGAGAGACGGGCGCGAGCCAGGGCGGCAACGGTCCCGATAAGGATGATGGCCAAAATGCCGACCAGCGCCGGCACTGTCCAGACTCCGAGCTTCTGGCCGAGATAGAAATCGGGCTCTATGAGCCCGTCGATCCACTGTCGAAGCAGCCGCAGGTGGGCACCGATGGGCGAGAAGTGGGGATCCCAGATAATCTGGTCCGGCCGGGCGCCGACGTCCCAGAGGTTCTGCCAGCCGCGCTGGTAATCGAAGAATATCCCGAGGATGGATACGGCGGCGCCCCAGACGGCCAGTAAGGCGACGGCAAGTCGGGCCGGGAGGGAAACCCGCGGACCGACCAACAGGCAGCCGACGCCGATGGCGAGGAAGGGAACGATGGAGGTGAGGTAGCGCGGGCCCCAGGAGACACCGCCCTCCCAGTCGTTGAAGGTGCCGTAGAGAACGATGGCCATCAGCGTCCCGGCGGCCATCGTCCACCGGAGCCAGCGTTCGCCGCCGCCGGCGAGCAGACCCCAGAGGCCCAGGACTCCGAGGGGGAAATAGACGAATAGGCCGAAACCCGAACTGGCGAGGATGCCGAATAGCCCTATATGGGCGCGGTCGGTGGCCCAGAGAAACGTCTGGGAGGCGTAGCCGAAGTCTAAAAAGTCGCCGGTCCGGTACAGGCTGTAGAGTGCGACGCCCGGCACGACTACGATCGCCCAACCGACGGCCCAGAGGGCGGCTCTGGCGACAGCGGCTCGGACCGGATGAGGCCGTAGCGCGAACGCGGCGATAAGGAGGATCGGGGCGAACAGTATGAAATCGGGCCGGGTGGCCGCGGCCAATCCGGCTAGCAATCCGGAGGAAAGGGCGAGCGGCATCTGGTGGCGGCGGATTCCAATCGCGAGCGCGAGCAGGGCGGCGACTATTAGGGTCGTGGCAAGGGGGATGCTGGACAGGGTGCCGGAGTAGACCCAGATGGGACTGGTGAACCCGGCGATCGCGGCGGTGGCCAGCGATTGCCAACGGGACAGCGCGACGGCACGTGCCAAGAGGTATATAAGGGAGATCAGGACCGCGCCAACAATGGGATTGAAGAGTAGGCCGGCCAAGGGGAGGATGTCGCCGCCCTGGGGAAAGGCGGGGCCGACGGGCTCGGGGGCAGGGCCGAAAGCCGAAGCCACGGCGTATGCCGGGACCATCGAGAGCCAGGCGAGCAATCCGTAGCGACCGGTGATCCGGGGCTGGTCTGGATGTTCGACTTTTAACAGCCGGATGGATGGAAATGGGTCGTCGATCTGGGAGCGGAGATCGGGCGAACCGGTCTGGACGAAGGCCCGAGCGGACGCGTAATTCGTGGTCTCATCGACGCTGTATGTGTGAGCGCCGGTGGAGAAGAGATAGACGGTCGCGGTCAGCAGGAATAGGGCGATCGCGATTCTCATGCCATGATCATCAATCCGGCGGCGACAGAGGGCACCGGCCTACTGGATCTTCACGAATGCCCCGCCATCGACGAGGATGGTTTCGCCGGTGACGTTGGCGACATTTCCCTGCGATCTTGTGCCCATTTGAAAGCTCACCCCGCTCGGCCCGGCCAACTGCGGAAGGAGTATAGTCCCGGCAATTTCCACAAGCGCTGATAGCGGAGAGGGAAGCGGGTGACTGACATTCGGCCGCCCGCCGCCCAGAGTCAGTCTAAGTATTGGCGTAAGCATTCAGACACTTCGTCAAACAGCCGATAGTCGGACGATACCATCAGGAAGTTTTACGGACAGCATGCAGCGCAGATTCATGGTCATGGTCCTGATACTCATGGCTACGTTCGTGCTGGGCGCCGGCAACAGCGACATTGGACAATTGCTGACGGAGGTGCGGGTGGAGGAGGAACTGGCCGACGGGACGACACGGCCGGTACAGGGTGCCGCAGTGCGATATCAGATCATCAGCAACAGCAGCCAGAACGCGCTGGATTACTCGGACACCACGGATGCTCAGGGGGTGTCGGTGGTCTATCGCTCGAGCCCGGACATCGGCGCGGAGTATCGCTTCATGCGGGCGACGGCGACGCATCCGGACGGCGGAACCAAAAACGGAACCCTCACACTTTCGACCAACTTCAATTTTCAGGCCTGGTTCGTGTAGTTCTGGCCTACGCCGTTGGACGCGAAGAATATGGCCGATTTCATCTGTTCGACGATATCGGGACTGCCAAGCTGCGACCCGGGCAAGCTATTAAGCACGAATTTCGTCCTGTGGGGAGCCGGGGTGAAGATCGTGTTTGAGTATCCACGGGAGCCGACGCCAACGCCCACCCCGACGCGAATTCCGACGCCGACCCGAACGCCCACGCCGACGGAGACGCCAACTCCAACGCGGACACCGGCGGGAAGCACAACGTTGATAAGCGGCGGAGTTTACGACGTGCGGGGATGCGACGTGCGCATCGGCGCGGAAGCCAAGGTCCGAAACGATACGGATCGCCGGATAACCCGGCTGGTGATAGAGGTGGCCGGGAGCCAGATATACGACTCGGGGGCGATCAGCTCAACGGCGCCAAGCGTGTTCATCGATCTGCAGGCGCCAACCGGGGAGCACACGTTCGCGGTGAAGGTGTGGGACAACGCCGACTACCAGTCCGGCCCGCTGACTCAGACGGGAACGTTCAGGACCAACTGCACGCTGGTCAGGTCGGTGACGGTAGGGGAGGTGACGGCGACGGGCGTGACACCGGCCAACCAGCCGCCGACAATCGGTAATTTCAGCGTGGTGCTCAGTCCGCCGGACACGATCTACACTGTGGGCGCCGGCGATCCGGAAGGTGACAACCTCACTTACACCTGGATGATTTCGGATGGCGCCTGCGGCACGTTCTCCAGCAGCGGAAACCAGGCGGTGTGGACGAATCCGCACCCACCCTGTTCGGACGAGACTTCGCACCCGGGCACGGTGACGGTGGTGATTGCGGACGGCCAGGGCAATTCGGTGACGCAGAGCTACGAAGGGACGCTGCCGCCCGGCTAACGGAACGGGCCCTTCAGCCGAATTTGTGAAGGATGCGGCGGTGTCCGGTGGGTCAGGTCTTGCGGGCGAAGGTGTTCAGCGGTTGCCCGACGGCTTCCCAGGCGGCTTCTCCGGTGAGTTCAGGGAAGGTGGGATGGGCGTGAACGACATCCCGGAGATCGTCCAGGGTGGCCTCCAGCTTTATCGCCAGCACGCCTTCGGCGATCATCTCGGAGGCGGAAGTGCCGATGATGTGCATGCCGACAAGCGCCTGATATTTGGGCTCGGCGACCAATTTGAGCAGGCCTTCGGTATCGCCATAAGTCCGAGCGCGGCCGCTGGCCATGTAGCTGAAGCGCCCCACCACAGCGCCGCCGTACTCAGCCACCGCCTGTTCCTCGGTGAGGCCAACGCTGGCGATTTCCGGGTGGCAGAAGGTGGCGGCGGGAATGGTGCGATAGTCCATTCGGGAGTCGCCGCCGGCAAGGTTTTCAGCCACGACCACGCCCTGGTGAGAGGCGACGTGAGCCAGCATGGCGTTTCCGGTGACATCTCCGATGGCGCAGATGTTGGGGATGTTGGTGCGTAGGCGATCATCGACCTGAATAGCTCCACGCTCGGTGGAGACGCCGATGGTTTCGAGCCCGAGCTCCCCAGAATTGGGCGTGCGCCCGGTGGCGTTGAGGACGATCTCAGATTCAAGGGTTTCGGTGGCTCCGTCTGCCTTTTTGATCTCGACGCGCATCGACCCGGACGGACCGGATACGTTCTGAACGGCGGCACCAAGATGCAGGCCGACGCCGCGTCCGAGAAATGACTTTCGCAGCAGCGCGGAAATCTCGGCGTCTTCCACGGGGACCATACGATCAAGCATCTCGACGACGGTGACGGTGGCGCCGAGGGTGGCAAACAGGCTGGCCCACTCCACGCCGACGGCTCCAGCACCGACGATGAGCATGGAACCGGGAACCTCTTCAAGGGCCAGCGCGCCATCGCTGGTAATCACGCCATCGCCGTCCAAGCCGGGCACGGGAGGAACGGCCGCCGACGACCCGGTGGCGAGCACGATGCTGCCGGCGGTGATGGTTTCGGTACCTTCAGCGGTCTCGACCTGGACGGTGTTCGGCCCGGCGAGCCGGCCCCAGCCACTGACGACCTGGACGCCGGCGTCTTTCAGGAGGGCGCCGATTCCGCGCGAGAGGGAAGCGGTTACGCGGTCCTTCCGCTTCATCATGGCTGGGAAGTCGGCCTCGACGTCGGTGACCCGTACGCCGTATGAAGCCGCGTCGCCAGCCAGGTGGAATACCTCGGCGCTGCGAAGCAGGGCCTTGGTGGGAATACAGCCTGTGTTCGTGCAGACGCCGCCGAGCCGGTCGGCTTCAACGACGACCGCATTCAGGCCGAGCCGGGCGGCGCGGATGGCGCAAATATAGCCGCCGGGACCGGAACCGATTACGCAGAGATCAGCCTGAATGGGCACGGGTCAGAAACTCCTAGTTGAAGAGAGTGCGAATCAGGTGATGGCTATGCCGCCGACGCCGCCGGCCTTGTCGCCGAAGTTCTTCACGGCAGCTTCCAACGCCGCGATCTTTTCGTCGGCTCCGTCAGAGCCTATGGCTTCGCGCACGGCGGTCGCCGCCCGGCTCACGGCGGCGGTGAGCGGGACGCTGAGAGCACTTTTTGCGAACGTGGAATCCTTGAGTTCCAAAATGATCGCCCCAATGTCCTTCAGGCGTCCGCCGGATTCGTCTGAACTGCCATCGGCCGCGGTGGCGCACGCGTCGGCCGCCTCCTGGAGTTGATCCTGACCTCTGCTCATGCTGGAAAGTTACCTCTGTATATTTAGGGCCACGGTTGGCCCTGACGGCGACGGCCGCAGCCGGGACAACCGCATGCTGATATGCGGATTGCTTACTTTCGTACTGGAAGTGGGCCCGCGACCTTTTCGAGGTCCACCTTCGGCTTGCGGTCGAATCCGCGTCCGTCGTGGCGTTCCTTGGGGAACGGATTTTCCTTAGCGTACATGCTGGCGAATCGCTCGCCGGACGGTCTCCGATCGAAGGAGAAGCCGTATTCCTGAGCATTACCGGAACCGGGCACGTCGATGAGTTCGTAATCCATTGTTCCGAGGCCGTTTTCGACGCCGGTGTTCAGCTGGATCTCTTCGGTGACACCCGCATCTGGAATGAGCGCGGAGGCCTTGGCGAACTTGTGGTCGCCAGGTCCGTGCACGCCCCAGTCCTCGGCTCCGGAGCCGGGCATGCCGGGAAGCTCGGTGGCCTTGTCCAGACACGCCTTATCGATGGCGACGGGGTCGTGACTGGAGTAAATGCCGAGGTGCGAGGTGAGGGGGATGTCGGCGTGTCCGACACAATCACACATAGGTGAGACATCGAGTCCCAGATTCAGATAGCCAATTTTGCCGTCGAGAATTTTGTTGACGGCAAGGGCACCATCGGCACAGGCGGCGTTGAACGCGCGAAAATTCTCACCATTCATTTCCCAGGCCCCAGAGTTGACCATGCTTCCCATGCATCCCAGGCAGCCGTCGCATTTTTCGCGGTCCCACTCGGCGGTTCCGTTGCTGCGGGAGTAGGCACCGTGAGGGCAGGCGTAAGGAATCATATCGAGGAAATCATCCGGGACGTTCTCCGGGTGGAAATCCACCTGGTTGGGGAATCCATATTCGGGGTGGCGGCCCATGTGGACATTGAATTTGCCGCGCTTGGATTGGCAACCGATGCCAAGGTTCTTTATCGAACCGCCGATTACGCCCATGGGGTGCCCTTTGAAATGGGTCAGAACGATCAGGACATCGGCAAGGGCGATGGCCTTGGCGATGTAGGCCTCTTGCAAGATGTAGCCCTCGGGGAGGGGAACCCGGATATCGTCGGTACCGGCGAAACCGTCTGCCGCTATAAAGGGGGCGCCGAGAGTGCCGGAGTTGAAGCCGTTGCGCTCGGCGGTGTCCACTAAGTCAGGCGCGATGGACCGGCTCGGGTGGGTTGCATACGTCATGGTACAGGTGTCGGTCACGAAAGGACGGGCGCCAAGCTCCTTGATTTTGTCGACGACCATGCGGGCATAAACGGGGCGCAGGTAAGCGGTGTTGTTCCACTCGCCACAGTGGATCTTGATCGCCACGAGATCGCCGGGCTTGATCAGCTTGTCGAAACCGGCAGCGTCAAAGAGCGTTCCGGTCTGCGGAACGAACCCAGTATCCGCGGACAGGCTGCGCCGGTCCATCGTCCAAACTTTAGCTGCCATTTCGCCCCTCCTGAGTCAATTCCGTCGGCCAACTGTAATGGGGTTATGCGGATATGGCCGGTGAACTACTGCTCCGTAACCCCGGAGTGTGCGGGCAAGTTTATACCCGGCTGCTCCATGCCATCTAGCCGAATCGGGGCGACCGGGGGAGGGCCTATTTCAGATCAGCAAATAGGGGTGCTCTAGCAGCTGCTTAATGCGCTGGAGGAAACGGGCGGCGGGAGCGCCGTCGTTGAGTCGATGATCGAAGGTGAGGCTGAGGGTGACCATCTGGCGAACTGTGACTTCGTCTTCGAAAACGGCCGGCTTCGGCTGGATGCGGCCGATGCCCAGGATGGCGCATTCGGGTGGATTCAGGACCGGGGTGAAGGCGTCTACATCCATCGGGCCAAGACTGGTGATGGTGAAGGTGCCGCCGGTGACATCGTCCAGTGTGAGGGAGCCTGCGGTCGCGCGGGAGATGGATTCTCGCAGGGCGACGGCGAGTTCGACGAGTTGCATGCCTTCGGCGTTCTTGACGTTGGGCACGGCCAGCCCGCCTTCGAGATCGATGGCCAGGCCGATGTTTACGTAGGGCAGCAGGACTATCTGGTCGCCCTCGAGACGGGCGTTCATGTTGGGATGCTCGCCGAGGGCCCGGACGGCGATTCGGGCGAAGAGATCGTTGTAGGCGATGCGGAATCCGATGGTCGATTCGTACTGGGCGGCCAGCTCGTTGCGAAGGCCGACCAGCGCGGTGGCATCGGCTTCGGAAACGAGGGTAAGTTGGGCTGAGTTGGTGAGGCTTTCGACCATCCGGTCGGCGATGAGACGGCGTATGCCGGTAAAGGGTACGGTGGAGCTGACCATGTCGGTGGAGGCAGCGGGTGCGCGCAGGGCAGCGGCCACCGCGGGGGGCGCAGCCTCGGCGGCCCTGACGTCGTCGGCCACGATGCGTCCGTTGGGCCCGGAGCCGGTGAGCGTGGCGATATCAATTCCTGCCTCGGCGGCGAGCTTGCGGGCAAAGGGGGACGATTTTATGCGACCGGCGGAGCCGGCTGGAGCGGTTGCGGCGACCGCGATTACGGGCGCGGCGGGAGCTACGGCGGAAAGATCCTCGGCCACGATGCGACCACCAGGCCCGGAACCCTGCACGGTGGTGAGATCGAGACCCTGCGCGGCGGCGATTTTGCGCGCCAGGGGGCTGGCCTTGGCGCGGCCATTGGGGGTGGGAGGCGGAACCGGCGCGGCGGCGACCGGAGCGGATTGCGCGGGTGTGGGAGGCGCCGGTGGTGCGGCCGGGGATACCGGAGCGGGCGCGACGGCCGGCGGCTCGGGGTCGCCGGCGGGTAGCTCCTCGCCGGGCTCGAGCAGATAACAGACGATGCCCTGAACCTTGACTGACACGCCCGGTGCGGCGCTGATGCCGCCGATGATGCCGTCTGCCGGCGCGTCAATGGTGGCGTTGATCTTGTCGGTCTCGAATTCGAGGATGGGATCGCCTTCTTGGACGGTGTCACCCTCGGCCACGAGCCAGGTGGAGATGATGCCTTCCTCCATGGTCATGCCCATGAGCGGCATCCGGACCGGAGTAGCCATTGATTACCTTTCGTGCGTTACCCGCCGCGGGGGTGGTACGCCTGAGCTAGACGCCCTGCAGAAGATCGCGGACGCCCTGTGTGATTGTTTCGACGCTGGGGAATGAGGCGAACTCCAACGGCTCGGAGAACGGCACGGGCGCATGGGACGCGCCGAGACGCTTTACCGGAGCGTCCAGGTAATCAAACGCCAGCTCCTGGATCTGGGAGGCAACCTCGCCGCCGAAGCCGCCGAACCGGACGGCCTCGTGGACGACCATGACTCGATTCGTCTTCTGGACCGATTCAATGACGGGGTCAATATCGAGCGGGTACAGAGTCCGCAGGTCGATTACCTCGACATCGATTCCCTCCTCGGCCAAAACCTCAGCCGCCTTGAGGGAGAACTGCACCTGGCGGGAGTAACTGACGATGGTGGCGTCGGCGCCGGTCCTTTTTACGTCGGAGACGCCGAGGGGCACCAGATACTCCTCCTCCGGGACATGGCCGCGTTCGCGATAAAGGGCCTTGTGCTCAAAGAAAAGCACCACGTTGTCGTCACGGATCGCGGACTTCAGAAGTCCTTTGGCGTCGTAGGCGTTGGAGGGGGTGACGACTTTGAGGCCGGGGACGTGGGTGAACCACGCTTCGAGGCTCTGGGTGTGCTGGGCGGCGTTGCCGGTGCCGGCGCCGAAAGGGGCCCGGTAGACGATGGGAAGTGCGTTCTTGCCACCGAACATGTAGCGGTTCTTGGCGGCCTGATTGACGATCTGATCCATGGCGATACCCATGAAGTCCTGGTACATGAATTCGGCCACCGGCCGTGACCCGGTTATCGCGGCGCCAACGGCGGCGCCGCCGATCAACGCCTCGGAAATTGGGGTGTCAACAATTCGACCGGGCCCGTATTTTTCCAGGAAACCTTCGGTGACTTTGTAGGCGCCGCCCCAAGTTCCGATCTCTTCGCCATAAATGAACACGGTCGGGTCCCGCTCCATCTCTTCATCCAGGGCCTCGCGGAGGGC
>CAUYYU010000006.1:0-27632 GCA_963577415.1 Chloroflexota bacterium | reverse complement strand
AGCCGACGTCTTAGATGACGCCGCCCGTACTCTTGCCGCCGAGTCGTTCGTCGGAAACTGGGGCGCCGATGCGGATCACCTAAAGACGACCGCTGATGTCGACGTGACCGCCGCCGCCGGCTACACCTTCTTCACAATCGACCCCTCCGATCACGTCGACACCGCCGCCGACGATTATGATCCAGCCACCATAGACGAGCGCTTTCAAGCCGTCCGCCCCGAAATCGACTGGTTCGACACCTACCTCGGGCGCACCGTGCGTCTGGACGGAGCGGAAATCGAATTCGACGAGATCACCGTTCGCCGGGCCGCCGTCAAGTACGGCCGAGCCATCGCCCATGCCCGCGATCTCGCCGGCCATATCCAGAGCGTCACCGAGAGCCTCGGCCGCGCCCACGAGATCGAGCTCAGCGTCGACGAGACCCCTCAACCCACCAGCCTCGCGGAACATTTCATCATCGCCGAACGGTGCCTCGACGCCGGTATGAACCTGGTCAGCCTGGCCCCACGGTACATCGGCGGATTCGAAAAAGGGATCGACTATCGTGGAGATCTCGACGCGCTCGAACGATCCCTTACCAGCCACATGGCCATCGTCCGCGAACTCGGCCCATACAAGCTCAGCCTCCATTCAGGCTCGGACAAACTGTCCATCTATCCACTCATCGCCCGGGCGACCGGCGGCCTCTTTCACGTCAAAACCGCCGGCACCAGTTACCTGGAGGCCCTTCGCGTCGTGGCTCGTCACGACTCCGACCTCTTCCGCCGAATCATCGACTTCTCCCGTATCCACTTCGAGGACGATCGCGCCACCTATCACATTTCCTCGGAGCTTCACCTCGTTCCTAAGCCGGCCGAAATCGCCGCCACCAATCTTGAAAACGTCTATCTGGATCGGGACGCCGGTCGACAAATACTGCATGTGACCTTCGGGTCGGTCCTCACCGATCCGGCCCTGGGACGGTCCGTCAAGGGGTTGCTGGATGCCGAGCCGGCCACCCATCGTCAGGTGGTGGCCGCTCATTTTGGCCGCCATCTGAGCGCCCTGCGGCAGGGTATGTAGACCTCGCCCAACCACCCTGCAAATGCCATCGACCCAACACCGGACTATACCTCCGGTCGATTTTTAGCACACGAATCGACGCCAATGCTTGAATCTTGCCCCAGACGCGAAGCGATACGAACGACATGGTGGAGGCCCGGACGCCCGCCTGTCGATCGCATGATTGCAGTGAGAGGCGCGCTTGGGATTCATCAGACGGGTGGTCTGATTCCTAGGCTCGGGCCGGATCGTCATCCTGTTATTACTCGGCCTCGCCTTCGCCGCCGGTTACCGGCTGGCAACTTTCGGCTGGCTCGCCGGAGACGACACCGGTCCCGTGGTTCAGACCCAACCCTCGATCATCATCCTCCCCACCGACACTCCCGCGACCACCCCTACGCCTGATGTACTCCGCCGGCCGGTCACCTCCGTCACCATGCCGGATCTGACCAGCACTCCAACCGCAATCGCCAATCCCGATCCGACTCCCATCTCCACCCCCACTCTAGAGCCGACCATCACCTCAGTTCCCACCACCACCCCCAACCCGATCAACGGCTAGGTAGGCAGCACCATGCTCGCCCGCGCCATCGACGCCGATCAACTTCCCGTCGACCCAACCAACGAATTCACCGTCGGCGATAACGTCTTTATAGCCACCGAATTTCGAGACATTCCCGCCGGCTCCATCCTGGGCATAGCCTGGTACCGCGATGGCGTCGAAGTCGGCGTCTGGAAAAACTGGACCTCAGTTCGGCTTCGAGAGTGTCAACTTCGGATTCTTCCGCACCACCTACTTCCCCGGGTCCCATTCCGTGAAAATTCTCATCGACGGCGACCCCGTCGCTGAAGCATTCTCCACCGTCTCCAAATCACCTCCCGCGCGATTTTCCCGGGCACCGGCCCCCACTTATCTTGCCGCTGACGCCTTCCACAGTTTATATTGGTGCAAATATTTTTTTGCCTGGGAAAAAGCCACAACCGTGAACGCACCCTCAACCCGCTTACCGGCCAGCCACGCCGATCAGGATCAGCTGCGGGAGATTTACCTGGCCGGCGGTGAAGAAACCCGGGTGAGGATGGGCAAGCTCTCCGAAATCCTCAGTTGCCCGCCCGCTTCCGTAACAGCCGCCATCAAGCGTTTGCACGAGGCCGGGTTCGTCCAATACGAGCCCTACCAGGGCGCCCTGCTGACCGCCGCCGGGGCCGAGGCCGCCGTCGAACTGGTCCGCCACCACCGTCTCATCGAGCGCTTTCTAGTCCAGATTCTCGGGTATGACTGGGATGACGTGCATGAGGAAGCCGACCGCCTCGAGCACGCGATATCCGAAAAGCTAGAGGGCAAGATTGCCGACATCCTCTCCAACCCCACCGCCGATCCCCACGGTGAGCCAATCCCGGGAGCGGACCTCCAGGCCGTCGCCGACGAGTCTTATGCGCTCGCCGAAGCCGAGGTCAGCGAGCGGCTCAAGGTCGTGCGCGTGCACGACCGCGACCCGGAACTCCTCAAATACCTGGCAGAAATCGGATTGGTCCCCGGAGCCCGTGTAAGGGTGCTCGAACATCTGCCGTTTGAAGGGCCTCTGGTAATTTCACTCGGCGGAAAATCGCTGCCAGTTGGACTCCCTGTCGCCGAGGCCGTTTTTGTCAATTCCAGCTCGGGATAATTGGCCCTGACGTTCGCCTAGACTGCTCCCAGCAGGCGCGCCAGCACCACCACCGGCGCCAGCACCACCACTCCCAGCACCAGCGGCGTCCCGAACGCCACCGCCGTCCATTTCCATCTTCCGGTCTCCTTCTTAATCGTCAGCAACGACATGGCCGTCAGCGTCGTCCATCCCTGCGCCTCCAGCAGGGAGCGCAATCCTTGAATCTGCTCCACGTCCACCATCGCTACCACCCCCGTGTATGCCATCAATATCGTCGGCAAGACGATCTCGTTCGCCGGGATCGCCAGGATAAATCCGACCAGAATCACCCCATCCAAACCGATCGCCGAGCCGGGACCGTCAAGCATCCGCGCGACGTGACTCATCACCTAATCCGAAATAACTAATCCGCCATTCCTATCAATCTCATTCGGCGGCCATCGACCGGGCACCACCCCCACTGCCCACTAACATGGAGCGGATGCACTCCGCCTCTCCCCCTGGTTTCGGAGGACGAACTTGCCTGAGCTTGACGAGAGCCGCTGGCGCATCCGCTCAAAGGTTTGGCTGGAGCGCAACCACCACGTGCTGCTCAGCGACTTTCGCGCCACGCTGCTGGAGCGTATTGACGTCCTCGGCTCCGTCGCCGCCGCTGCTCAGGAGCTCGACCTGCCCAACCGCACCGCCTGGAAAAAGCTACAGGAGATGGAAGCCGCGGCCGGATTCACCCTTTTGCAATCCTCTTCCGGCGGCGTTGGCGGCGGTGCCTCTCGCCTGACTCCCGACGCCCGGGCCATGCTCGCCGCCTTCCATCGCGTGGCCGATCCCGCCGCCGGCCTTGTTACCGAGCGCTTCGCTGACGAAGGCCGCCACTTCCCCTCTTCCGATCCCTCCGAGAACCGGACCTAGCCGCCCGGCTTCCGCTACCTCTGGCGACCGCCCGTATCCCCGGTATCATTCGCCTCTATGGACTTTGAGATCGAGCTCGAACCGGTAGAGGCGGCCGTCGCGCTGGTTACCGTCGCTGTTTTTGTGGCGCTGGTCGTCCGCCGCATCGCTATTCCCTACACCGTCGCCCTTGTCATTCTCGGCCTAGTCGCAGCAGAGGTTTTGCGCGAGCAGCATGTTGAAATTTCGCCGGAGGTCGTGCTCGTCGTCCTCCTGCCCGGCCTCCTCTTCGATGCCGCCTTCCGCATCGACTTTGGTGACCTCCGCAAGTCAATCGCCGGCGTCGTCGTCCTCGCCGCCCCCGGCGTCGTCATCTCGGCTGGCGTCGTCGCGGTGATCCTCAACCTGACCACTGGCATGCGCTTCGATTTGGCCTTCGTCATCGGTGCCATGGTCTCCGCCACCGATCCCGCCGCCGTCCTGGCCACATTCCGTCGCCTGGGCTCTCCCCACCGCCTTGCGAATCTCGTCGAAGGCGAAAGCCTGTTCAATGATGGCACCGGCCTGGTCATCTTCGTCCTCGCCATCCAGGCCGTGCAGTCCGATGTCACCGTCACCGGCGCCGTCACCCAGTTCTTCGCCACCGTGGCGATCAGTATTTTCATTGGGGTTGTCGGTGGGCTCGTCGTTTCCTGGATCGTCTCCCGCGTCGACGACCACCTCATCGAGACGACCATATCCCTGGCCCTTGCCTACGGCACCTACGTCATCGCCGACGCGTTGGCTCAATCCGGGATCATCGCCACCGTCACCGCCGGCATCGTCCTGGGCAACATCGGCCGCCGCTTCGGCATGTCCGAGAACACCCGCGAAGCCATCGACACCGTTTGGGAATTCCTGGCCTTCCTCCTCACTGCCGTCGTATTTCTCCTCGTCGGCCTCGCCATCACACTCGAGGATCTTTTCGAGGCCGTCGGCCCGATCCTCTGGGGCATCCTGGCGGTGCTTCTGGGCCGGGCCCTGGTCGTCTACCTGCTCCTCAACGGCGCCTCCCGGCTCGCCGTTTTCGGCGGTATTGGCTCCCGCTTGCCGCTGTCTTGGCTTAACGTTCTCTGGTGGTCCGGCCTACGCGGCGCCGTCGCTGTGGCGATGGCGCTCTCCCTTCCGCAGGATTTTCCTCAGCGCGCCCTGCTCCAGGAAGTGACCTTCGGCGTCGTCCTATTCACCCTGCTGATCCAGGGCACCACGATCGAATTGTTCATCGCCCGCGCCGACGAGATCGATGTCTAGGCTCCGCCGCTCATATTCACAATCTTCCCGCTCCCCTGCTCGATCATGTGCGGGAAGACCGCGCGAGCGCACAGGAAGCTGCCAAATAGAGTTGTAGTCACGTCCCCCCCACCACTCCTGCGGATCGACCTCCCACACGGGCCCGATCGCGTTGAAGCTGCCGGCGTCGTTGAGCAGCAGATCAATTCTTCCGAATTCTTCGAGTACTCGCTCCACCATATTCCCTACCGAAGCCTGATCGGTCACGTCCGTGGGCACCGCCACCTTCATCCTCTCTCCGGACAATCCTTCCGCGATCACCCGGCCGATCCCCCGCCCCACTCCCGTGACAATACCCACTTGGCCGGTAAATCTGCCCATGAAATCCTCCTCGGCGTTACCAAACTGAGTTGCGTCGCACTATAGGGCGTCACGCCCGCCTCGTTTGACTCTCACCCCCAACAGGCGCGATTGTTGAGTTCGGACGCCGCAGTTATTGGGAGAGTCTCTTTGCCATCCACCGATCGATCAGTTCAGCCGGTCCGCGTTGTCGGCATTTCCGGAAGCATGCGGGACGGCAACAACACCAGCGCCGTTGTCAGCATCGCGCTCGACGGCGCTCGCGCGGTCGGGGCCGACGTGGCCCTTCTCGACCTCGGTGACTACGATTTGCCCTTCTGCGACGGCCGCGACGACGAGTCGCCCTATCCTCCCGGCGTACAGCAGCTTCGCGCTGATGTCGCCGTCGCCGACGGTATCATCCTCGGCACCGCCGAGTATCACGGCGCCATCACCGGCGTTCTCAAAAACGCCCTTGATTTGATGGGTTCCAAGGAATTCGGCGGCAAGATGCTCGGCCTCGTGGGCGTGTCCGGCGGCGCGATGGGCGCCACCAACGCGCTCGGCAACCTGCGCACCATCGGCCGATCCCTGCACGCGTGGGTCGTCCCGGAGCAGGTCTCCGTGGCTCATTGCGACGACGCCATGAACCCCGATCGATCCCTGAAAGATCCCAAACTCCACGCCTCAGTCCGGAACGTGGGCGCCCAGGTCGCACGTTTCGCCTTCTTGCACTCGTCCGATCTCCCCCGCGAATTTCTCAGGCTGTGGGAAGAATCCAAGGGCGATCCCGGCGGCCCCTAGACCACCCCCGCTGCGCCAGCCGCGCGCATTGGAATTCGGTAAAGCCCCACTATCGCCACCATCACGACCGCCGCCGCGATGACGAACGGCGCCAGCTGCGAAATCTCGAAGAACGCCCCGGCGACCAGCGTTCCTATCACCATGCCCAACGAGAATGAGCTCGTCACCAGTGACGACACCCTGCCCGTCTCGCTGGGCGGCGTGATGTCTCCCATCACCGCCACCAGCAGCGTCTGAGTCGCGTTTCGGAATAGGCCGTGAAATCCTGATGCCGCCAGCAGCAGCACCAGATTGTCAGTAAGCCCGAACGCCACCGAAGAAACCACCCCGGCTACAAGCGTTATCACCAGCAGTTTCCGTCGACCGAGCCGGTCCGAAGCCCATCCGATTCCCACCTGGGCCAGGCCCCCACCAAGTGAGGCCCCAGCAACGAAGAAGCCGATCGAACTCATCAACCCGCCTGAGTCGATCAGTTTCGGCCCCGCCAGCAGCACGAACACTCCCAGCATCATGCTTGTCGATCCACGCACCAGCAGCATCCACCCGATTCCCGGCCTCCGCAGCAACCGTCCCATCCCGCTCGGCGCGGTGCCCTCTACCGTCAGTTCCTCAGTCCCCTTCGCCGGTCTTACCACCGGCCGAATATTCGGCAGCGCGAACGTCGTGACCACCAGCCCCACCGCCACGATCCCAAACGCCACCAGCGCCATCGTGCCGAATCCGTTCGCATCGGCGATGAGACCGAGAATCGGCGCCGACGCCGCCGGCACCAGCGTCGCCGCGAACGTGGCCACACCACTGCCGAGACCCCGCTGGTGCGCAGGGCTGGCCTGGATTATGTACGCCTGCGCACCCGTCCAGTGAAACGCCAGAAAGAACCCCATCACCGGAGCCATCACCAGCACGACTTTGAAATCCGCGGACAGCCCCAGCGCCAGCATGAACACCGCCAGCCCGACCAGTCCCAGCGTGTACGTCCATTTGCTACCGTACCGCCGTATGAACGGCCCGCTTGCCAGCCCCAGCGTGGTCGTGACCCCGTGAATGGCCACCAGTAAAAACGACGCCGCCAGTATTCCCTGTCCCAAAATGTCGCGCACGAACACCGACAGGTACGCCATCATCGGCCACCACGCTGCCAGTCCCACCCCAAACATCACTATGAAAGTGATGAACGCCCGCGATCGCAGCGTTGTGGGCCGTCCGTCCGGCCTCGTCTCATCCGTCACCACGTCGATTTCCGACGGCTCCGGGCGGAGCATTGCGGAGGCCGAAATCGCCTCCGCATCGACAGCCGGCGCCGGATCACTCTTCCCCATAGCCGATTCGACCAACCGACGCGGTGATACCCGCGCGCCCGTGGCCACGCCCACTCCGAACATCACCATGAAGCTGACGAAGGCTCCCGATCTCCATCGAGCGCCCCCGCCGGCTCTTTGTTCTCCCTTGTCTTCCGTCATTTCCCGCAATAGTGGACCGGCGGCGTTTCACTGTAAACGCCGCCCTCCGCTCGCCGCTGGTACCGCGTTTTCCCCCGTGCCATCATTGGCGTCGCCGTCCGACAATCCGATGCTGGCGGCGAACCTCCGGAATTCCTACCTCAACCAGATCGAGAGCCCACCTTGGAATACCGACCCTTTGGCCGCACCGGCATGCAGGTCTCACCCTTCACCCTCGGCTGCATGAATTTCGGCCGGGATACCACCCTGGACGACTCCTGCGCCATCATCGATCGCGCCTTCGACGCTGGCGTAAACGTGCTCGACACCGCCAACGTCTACAGCCGCGGACGCAGCGAGGAATTCGTCGGCGAGGCACTGCAACGCAACGGCCGACGTGATCGCGTGATCCTCGCCACCAAGGTCAACGGCGTCATGGACGACGACGATCCCAACGCCCACGGCATCCACCGACGGCATATCATCCAGCAGTGTGAGGCCTCCCTGCGGCGGCTCCAGACCGATTACATCGACCTCTACCAGATGCACCGGCCCGACTCTAATATTCCGATCGACGAAACCCTGCGCGCGCTCGACGATCTGGTTCACGGCGGCAAAGTCCGCTACATCGGCGTTAGCACTTACGCCGCCTGGCAACACGTCGATGCCCTCTGGGCCGCGAAGGAGCACGGGCTTGACCGCTTCGTCTCCGAGCAACCTCCCTATCATATTCTGGAACGCCGGATCGAACGCGAATTGATACCCATGGCGCAGACCTATGGCATCGCCATCATGCCCTGGTCGCCCCTAGGTGGCGGTCTGCTCTCCGGGCGCTACCGGCGGGGCGAACCCATACCCGCTGACGCTCGCTTCCAGAAATCCGATCCCCGCGTGGAGGCCCGCCGGATGTTCGCCGATACCACCTTCGACGCCATCGAAGCCGTGGAATCCCTGGCCGCTGAAAAAGGCTGCACTGTCAGCCAGTTGGCTCTCGCTTGGGTCGCCGGCCGGCCCGGCGTCACCTCCGTAATCATCGGTCCCCGCACCATGGGCCACCTCGAGGACAACCTCGGCGCCCTGGACGTCGAACTCACCGACCAGGACCATGCCCGCATCGACGAGATTTCCCCACCCGGCCGAGCCATCACTCCCTTTTACGACGCCGATTTCGGCCCCCACCCCCACCGCTGGTAGCCTATCGTCGCTCCCATCAAATCAAAGACCTAGCGAGACCCAATTGGCCGCCACCATCGCCCTTGCGCTGTACACCCTCCGCGACTTCTTGACCGACCAGACCGGATTCGCCAACACCATGAAACGTGTCCGCGAGATCGGCTACGAGGCCGTCGAATTCGGCGACGGCGGTGCCGTGGAGGGTGAAGATCCGGACACCACCGCCCGCGAAGCCCGGCAAATCCTGGACGACAACGGCCTCACCTGCCCCAGCGCCCACCGCCTCTGGCGCGCCCTGCGCGACGACACCGAGGCCCAGATCGAATTTCTCCAGACCCTCGGCTGCCCCTACGTGGCCGTGCCGATCATCATCGACGAATACGATCGCTACGCCTACGAGGGCTACCAGGCCTTCGTCGCCGACCTCCCGCCCGTCATCGAGAAGCTCAAGGCCGCCGGCATCACCCTGGGCCACCACAACCACTCCATCGAATTCCTCCGCGGGCCCGGCGGCGACACCATCTACGACCTGTTGATCGAGGAAGGCGGACCCGACCTCACCATGACCGTGGATGTCTATTGGGCGGCTGTTGCCGGCGTGAATCCAGTCAATCTGATTGATCGCCTCCACGGCCGCATGCCGGTGATCCACATGAAGGATCTGGAAGTGGCGATGAAGGAAGGCGAGATGATGCCCGGTCCGGTATTCGCCCCAGTTGGAGAAGGCAACCTTGATTGGGACGCCATCATCCCCGCCGCGAAGGCCGCCGGTGCCGAGATCTGGGTCGTCGAGCAGGACCTCTGCCGCCGCGACCACTTCGACTGCATCCGCTCCAGCCTCGAGTTCCTCAAGGCTCGTCTCTAGCCGGTCTCGATCCAGCTCGGCCGGATCGACGCCTTCCGGACGCCTAGTTCAGGCTCGGCTCGTGCGGGGGACCCGGCGCTATCGCCAGATTCGCGATCAGAATCCCCTTCAACCTTCCGTCCGCCTCCACCACCGCCAGCGCCGGATACTGCCTCTCGATCATCAACTCAATGGCCTCCTGCATCGGCGTCTGCTCTCCCACGTACTCCACCGATTCCAGCATTATCTGCCCGATCCGCGTGCCAGAATCCCGCACCGCCAGCCCGGACTCCACCATGTCAGGTGTCACCCATCCCACCGGCCGGCCAAAGTCGTCCAGCACCGGAAAAATGGGCTGCTCCGTTCCGCCCATGAACTCTCTCGCGCTCGTTAAAGACACATGCGTCGCCAGCACCGCCGCTTCCCGAATCATCACCTCTCCAGCCGTTCTTCTCTCCGTGCCACGTCGCCGGCTCACATGCTTCAATTCCCCCTGCGCCCCCATGAATACCAACACGGCGAGGAACAATCGCCACGTCTCCGAAATGAGGCCGGCGCCGGATCCGGGGAGAAATATGGATATCGCCACCAGCACCGCGATTCCTTGACCCAACCGGGCGGCGATGGTGGTGGCGCGGACGTAGTCCAGTCGCAGAGCAAGCAACGCCCGGAATATTCTTCCCCCGTCCAGCGGAAACGCGGGAACCAGATTAAACATTCCGAGAATCAGGTTCATCGCCACTAGCATGCTCAACAGACCGCCGGAGTTGGGCACGATGTATCCGCCGAACGGTCCGCCTGAACCTAGCCCCGGAAAAGCCGATTGGAGTGCCTGGTCCAATAGCCAGAGGAGCCCCGCCAGCACGAAGTTCACCATGGGGCCCGCTACCGTGATTCGCAATTCATACCAGGGGTTCGAGGGCATCCGTTCCAACCAGGCCACCCCGCCAATGGGATAGAGCGTGATATGGCTCACTCTCACCCCCAGCCGCAGCGCCTCGAGGCTGTGTCCCAGTTCGTGCAGGGTCACGATCACGAACAGCAGCAGGATCGTGACCACGCCTATCAGTATTCGCTCCGGGTGGATTTCAGGACCTGAGATTCCAGGCCACGCCGCGTAGATCAGAAGCAGCGGAAACGTGATATGCAACCGGATATCGATGCCTCTGACCGTCAGGATTTTCAGGAAAGACTCTCTCTTGCTGTCTCATTCGGACGCCATCGCTTTACCGGCCTCCCACACCGCCCCGCCCCACCGCCCGAACCTCTATTCTCGCATCAATTCTCCCCAGAGAGCGTAAGTCTTCCTCCCGACACACCCGTCGTCCGGCTTGCCCGGCTCCCCCCGGGCCGTGCCGCCCCCCACCGCCCCCCGCCCACATTCCCCGCTGGCTCGCAGCTCCTCCACCGAGCGTGTCCGCAGCCGGGCCGCCCCCTCATAGCCGGCCGACGGCGGTGGCTCCGCTTTTTCCATTCGAGCCTTCGCCGCCGGGATTTCCTCCGCGTATTGCGGCAGCCATTTCGCCTGCGCCACCAGCATCTCGTCGGCCATCCGCCAGACTTTCTCCGGGTTGCACACCGCCCCGATCAACGGATCGTGCAGCATCGCCTGTTTCAGCAGTGCCACATGCCCTTTCACCGCCGCTTCCACCGCCATCCGCTGCACGCCGATTGACACGTTGCACGTCGCCGCGCACGCCGCCGGCAACTCGCCGACCCAGGGAATGCTGATCCCGTTTCCGTCCGCGTAGCCCGGAACCTCCACGATGCAGTCGTCCAGCAGATTCGCTATCACCCCGTCGTTGCGCACGTTGAAATGCCCCCGGTACCGCCGGCCCGTTTCCAGCCCCTCCAGGATCCAGCTGGCGTGTTCCTCCGAGCGCCCTTCCGCCGTGATCGGTGGGTCCTCCGCCGCCAGCCACTCAGGGAAGTCCGTCTCAAACCAGTCCCGGCCCTCGGTGCAGACCCGCAGGTACCCGCCCGTCTCGCCGTTGATCCAGTGCAACAGGTCGATCCACTCCGGGATTTCCTCCGGCCGCTTCCGGTACCACGGCAGGTATTCCGACAGATGCCCGTTCGACTCGGTGCTGTAGTAGCCAAAGCGCCGCAGCACGTCGATCCGCACCTTCTCCGTCTTCGGGTATTTCGGATGCCGCTCGAACGCCGCCAGCAGTTCCTCCCCACCCACCTCCCGGCCATGGAAATGTATCCGTGTGTACCAGGTCTGGTGGTTGATCCCGGCGCAGATGATGTCCACCTCGTCCTTGCTCTCCGCCCCCAGCACCTCGGCGATCTGCTCGTGCCCGTGCTGCACCCCGTGGCACAGGCCGATCGTGTTCACCCCGCCATGCTCCAGCGCCGCCCAGACGTTCATCGCCATCGGGTTAGCGTAGTTCAGAAACAGGACCTCCGGCTTCGCAACCTCCCGGATATCACGACAGAAATCCAGGATCTGCGGAATATTCCTCTGCCCGTACATAATCCCACCAGCGCTGATCGTGTCGCCGACGCACTGATCGATTCCGTACCGCAACGGAATCTCGATATCCAGCGCGAATGCCTCCAGCCCGCCGATCCGCGTGCAGTTGATCACGTAATCGGCGTCCCGCAGCGCCTCCCTGCGGTCGGTGGTCGTCGTAATCGTGGCGGGCAGATCGTTGTTGCGGATGTCCTTCTCGCAGAGCTGCGTCACCATTTCCAGGTTGCGTTCCGAGATGTCCGTGAACGCGAACTGCGTATCGCGAAATTCAGGCACCGCCAGCAGATCGCGCAGCAGCCGCCGCGTAAAACCCACGCTGCCCGCCCCGATGAAGGCGATCTTCACCGGCGCCACCCTTCGCCGTCCCCCATCGATCCCACGTTCGTTTCGCTAAACCTCCGGGATCCACACCCGCATCGCGCCCGCGCCTCGATTCGCCCAGACGTGATACGGGATCGCCCGCAGGTCCGTCCTGCCGGCAACGCCTGGCGACGCAAACGGCTCCTCCCGGTACAGCTCGATCCGGTCTCCGTTCAGCACCACACCCTCCGCCTCCAGCACCGCCACCCCGCCCAACAACTCCGGCTCATGACGTACCGCGAACTTCGAGTCCCGCGCCAGCCCCAGTTGGTAAACATCAGCCTCCGGATGATCGACTTCCTCCACGCAATAAACCACCGGGCCCCGCGCCAGCGCCACGTGGCCCCGGTTTTCCAGCACCCGCGGATTGCTCCGCAGCCGCCGCACTTCCATCGGCAGCTCCAGCTGAACCTCGTCACCGATCCGCCAGGTTCTGGCGATTCGTGCATAAGATCCCGGACGAACCTCCACTCCGGCGTCCGCGCCGTTTACCTCCAGCGTCACCTCGTCCACCCATCCGGGAATCCGCAGCACCAGTGTCGTCTCCCCTTCCGGCGCCTCCGTCACCCGCATGCGTACCGACCCTTCCCACGGGTATTTCGTATCCACCTCGATCCCGAGTTTCCCACCCCCCGGCAGCTCCGCACCTACGCTTCCCTTCACGTACAGGTGCACCCACAGGCCCTCGTCGCTCGTCGAATAGGCGTAGCTCGGCAAACTCATCATCAGGCGGGCCACGTTCGGCGGGCAGCACGAGCATTCAAACCAGCTGTCGCGCTCATACCCGCCCCGCGACGCCAGCGGGTTCATATAGAAGTACCCCTGCCCATCCAGCGAGACCCCCGAGATCACGCTGTTGTACAGAGCCGTCTCCATCGCGTCGGCATATTTCGCGTCGCCGTAGAGGGCCAGCATCCGCCAGTTCCAGAACACCGCCCCGATCGCCGCGCAAGTTTCCGCGTAGGCCCGCTCGTTCGGCAATTCGTAGTCGTCCCCGAACGCCTCACCCTCGTAGCGCGCCCCCAGCGCCCCGGTCACGTAAGCCTTCCGCGAGTAGGTGTTGTCCCACAGCCGGTGCAGCGCCGCCTCCATCGCCTGGTCCTCACCCTCCAGCACCACGTCCGCCATTCCCGTCGTCATGTACATCGCCCGCACCGAGTGCCCCTTCACCTCCGACTGCTCCCTCACCGGCAGATGATCCTGGTAATAATCCCGATCCTTGCGTCGAGCCCGATCGGGAATCACCGACGGCTCCTTTCCACGCTGATCCAGAAAGAAGATCGAGAGGTCCATGTACTTCCGTTCGCCCGTCTCCCGGTACAACTCCGACAGCGCCAGTTCAACCTCTTCGTGGCCGTCCGTCGCCTGCCGTTTGTCCGGCCCAAACGTATCCAGCAGATGCTCCGCCACTTTCACCGCAACATCGAAGAACGTGTCCCTGCCCGTGCCCCGCCGATGCGCGATCGCCGCCTGGATCATGTGCCCGTAGCAGTACAACTCGTGCTTCTGGGTCAGGTCCGTATAACGCTCCCCTTCCCGCTCGAACATAAAGTACGTATTCAGGTATCCGTCCGGTCGCTGCGCCGCCGCGATCTCGTCGATCGTCGCCTCGATCAGCTCCTCGAGCGCCACATCCACCCCCTCGAGCAGCGCGTAGCCCGCCGCCTCCAGCGTCTTGTACACGTCCGAGTCGTTGAACACCAGGCCCTGGTGCCGGGCGATCTGCTTGCGTCCCGAGGCCCGCCGGAAATTATCGATCCGACCCGTGCTCTCGCACAGGATCAACTGTTCACGAATCGTCTCCCGTCTGGTCGTTTGCCGGCGTGGCTCCCAAAAATCGTCCGAGAATTTCACCTCCGTCAGTCGCACCGGCCGCAGCATCGCGTTCTTGCTGCTCCGCGTATCCACCACAATCCCGCGCCGGCCGGCTTCGTCGCTCATGTGGATCCGCCTCCTACGTCCGCTGAATATCTAGTGTGGTAGCCACCAGTATCTCGCATCCTCCGCCGCTTTCAAATCGCCGCCACAAAAAAAGAGCGGGGACTCGAAAGTCCCCGCTTGAAAGCTCTAATTCTTCGTGCGAGTTACTGCTGCGTCGGCCTTCTCAGTATCAAAACTCTGACCTGTTTTTCCCGCTCCGGCGGTTTCAAGGCCGGACTCCGGGCTGTTGTGCCCTTCGGCTATTTGGCGTCCTCCAGCGTGCAACTGCACAAACAGCTTGTGCTGGGTGTCGACCGAACCGGCTCCTCCGTCCCGTCCACCGCCGCCCCACCGGCTTCCCGTTCCACAAGTTCCCGGACAGAATCCAGGCTCCACGGCATCATCCACTGACGCTCACCGGTCCGTGGCCCTCACCCCTCGGCCCTTCCGGACTCACAGCCCAAAAGGACCCTGAGCTGCAGCCTAGCCAGCGATGATCGAGATCATATATTTTGACCACCATTCGCCCCGTGCTCTGCCCTTTGAAACTACACTGTCAATCTAGACCTTTCACAGGTTCCAGTCAATGAAATTCGACGTTCCCACCCACCCGCTCCCGGCGCTTCATGATCTATCCTCTCTCCGCCTTCCCGGCCTCCCCATCCAGGTACCTTTGGAGTCGTCGAAACGCCTCCCTGTTGTCTTCCCACGTCAGCCGTTCCAACGCCTCCTCATACGCCACCCATTCCCACGCGTCGTGCTCCGATCCAATCTCCACCGTCTCCCCACCCACCTCCACCCCGAACGAGTGCTTCACCGCTTCCAACGGCTCCTTGCCGCCGTACTTTGTGAACTCAAACGGAAACGCGTAGTCAAGGTCCACCAGATCCAGTAATTCCCCGATCCCCGTCTCCTCCAACACCTCCCGCCACACCGCCGTTTCAAGGTCCTCCCCACTTTCCACGCTCCCCGTCACCGCCTGCCACCAGCCCCCTCTGGCCGGCGTTCTCCGCAGCAACAAAAACATCACCGGATCGGTCCGCCGGAACACGATCGCCTCCACCACGCGCTGACGTCCGCCCACTGGCTCGCTTCTATCTGATTTCACGTTGCCGCCACCTGCGCCCCGTTCCGCGCAACACCCCCTGGGGCCGTCGCGGCTCCATTGTTTTCACGGTCACCCAGAATGTGCCTCATTGCCGATACCATGTACCCCACGCGTCGCGCCGGCCCGGTCGCGCCGGGCCGCCGTCAAGCCATCGCCCGGGCCATGCCGCCGTCCGGCCGACGGTTTGACGACCGGGGAGATCCATGAGCATGTCCCAATAACCGATTTCATAGTCGTGCCACGCATCCCGGAGCCTCTGCGACCGCTCAAAGAGCTTAGCTACAACCTCTGGTGGAGCTGGAACTTCGACGCCGTCGCCCTTTTTCGGCGCATCGACGCTCAGCTCTGGGAAGACGCCGGCCACAACCCCGTCCGCCTACTCGGCATGGTCAGCAAAGATCGCCTCAAAGAGCTCGCCGAAGACGACGCCTTCCTCTCCCATCTCGAGCGGGTTCGGTGGGATCTCACCGCCTATCTCAGCCGCTCCTCCTGGTATCACCAGAACAACGGCGACGATCACGGCCGCCTCATCGCCTAATTCTCCCTTGAATTCGCCATCACGGAGGCGCGGCCCATCTACTCGGGCGGGCTCGGCGCACTGGCCGGCGACCACCTCAAATCCGCCAGCGACCTGGGCGTTCCCCTCGTGGCCGTCGGCCTCCTCTACCAGGAAGGTTATTTTCGCCAGCAGCTCACCCTGGACGGCTATCAGACCGAGACCTATCCCCGAAACGACTTCTATCACATGCCCGTCCGCCTGTGGCCGTGGACGACGCCGGCGAAGACGTCAAGCTCCGCACCTGGCGCGCCGAAGTCGGCAACGTGCAGATTTACGAAGGCTCGCTGGACCCCATGGGTCAGATCGCCCATCCACAGATCGTCGAAATGAATCTTGACCCCTACCCGTCTTCTGATAGCGTCGAGTTCACCGGCTCTGTCACCTGCCGCGGCAGCGGCCTCCATGGATTCACCGTCCGCGTCCTCCCTCACCACGCCGACCTGCCCAATCCGGTCAGCCTCGGCCTCGTGCTCTGGGCCTGACCCACCTGCCCGGCTTGCCTTACCATCTACATCGGAAAGATCCAGTATTGATTAGGACGTGGCCGTGGACGACTCCACCGACACTCTCCCACCATTCATCTGGCGCATGCTCTTTCCGCTCGGCCCCAATCCCGAATCTCTTTTTCGCTCTCCCTTCGTCGGCTGCCAGGTACCCCGCCGGTTTCATCTCGTCTGGATGTTCGTCTGTCGTCGTGAGCAGAAGACCCTCCGCCACCGTCTGGAAAACTGGTACAGCGGCGAATTCGACGCCGCTCCCCAGTCTCACCGACCTCTCGCCGCCCGCGTCGCGAACTACCCCATCGTCCTCCGCGACGAACAGCTCGCCTACGGCCAGGATCTCTCCCTCATCCAGCGCTTCGCCCACCGTCTCCTCCTTCTCTCCATGCCCTTCGCACGCTCCTACCTGCTCGAACTTCGCTACACCTATCGCTTCTTCGGCGTCGGCGACGACATCTGGGTCGGCGACAAGAATCTGGGACCGGGCCGCGATCTCGATTAGCGCCACCACCCGCCGCCGGTCTCCGGCTTGAGCATCGCCGCCCCGGCTGGCGCCCGTTCGGGCTTTCCCCCGCCCGTCCTCCGCCACCGCAACTTCGCCCTCTTCTTTTTCGGCCTCCTCTTCTCCAACACCGGCACCTGGATGGCCCAGACCGCGCAGGCCTGGCTCGTTTACGAAATCACCGGCTCCAAGCTCCTCCTGGGCGCTGTCATGGGCGTTTTCGGCATCCCCATGATCCTTCTGCCATTTGTCGGCGGCGTCATCGCCGATCGCATCGACCGCCGCCGCATCCTTTGGATATCCCAATCCGTCGACGCCTTTCTGGCCTTGCTGCTGGCCGTCCTGGTCGCCACCGGCGTCGTCGCCGTCTGGCACATCATGGTCATCACCTTCCTCTCCGCCGTTACCCTCGCCTTCGATCAGCCCGCCCGTCAGGCCCTGCTGCCCGACATCGTCCCCCGCGACGAGCTCCGACCGGCCGTCGCCCTCAATTCCACCGTTTACACCAGTGGGGCGTTCCTCGGCCCGGCCATCGCCGGCGTGGCCGTCGCTCAGTTCGGGATGCCCCTCGCCGGGGTTTTCTTCA
This sequence comes from Chloroflexota bacterium, assembly GCA_963577415.1. GTDB lineage: Bacteria > Chloroflexota > UBA11872 > UBA11872 > VXNJ01 > JASLPR01. Next base: position 10,171 of record CAUYYU010000006.1, on the reverse strand, counting down.
TCAACGCCACCACCTTCGCCACTGTAATCGTCGCCCTCGCCCTCATGAAGCTCCCCCCACACGACCCTTCCCGCTCCCGCGGCTCCGTCACCAACACCGCCGCCGAAGGTCTCCGCTTCATCGCCCGGCACGAACTCATCCTTATGATCATGCTGTTTTCCATCGTCGTCAGTTTCTTCGGCCGTTCCTTTCAGGCCCTGACCCCCGTTTTCGCCGATGACATCTTCCAGGTCGGCCTGCAGGGGCTCGGTTGGATGAACTCCGCCCCCGGCGCCGGATCGATAGTGGGTGCCGTCGTCATCGGCATGGGCGTCCGGCTGCCCCGAAACGGGAGTCTCGCCCTGGGCTCCGCCGCCATCTTTTCGGTTCTCCTGATGGCATTCGCCGTCTCCACCAACTTCCCCATCTCCATCGCCCTCCTCTTTCTACTCGGCCTCTTCAGCACCGCCCTCATGGCCTCCAGCCGCACCATCCTCCAACTCTCCGTCCCCCGTGAGCTCATGGGACGGGTCATGAGTTTCAACACCATCGCCGTCATCGGCTTCGGCCCTCTCGGCGGCTTCCTCCTCGGGCCACTCGCCGAAGGTATCGGCGCACCCGCCGCGATTTTCATCACCGCCCTGGTCGTCATTGTCGTCGTCGCCCTGCTGGCCACCCTCCGCCCCACCCTCCGCCGCGCCGACTGATTCCATCCATCCCCGGACCGGCCTCACATTGACAGCGCCCCTGCCGGCGGAACACCATTCAGGCACTCTCAATTCCGGCCACCTTCCGGGTCCAAGAAGGGAACTATTCGTGAACCGCTTGCAGGGAAAAGTCGCCGGCATCACCGGTGGCGGCGCCGGGTTCGGACGGGCCATGGCCCTCGCCTTCGCCCGTGAGGGCGCCGAGGCCGTCGCCATCTGCGACCTCAACAAGGCCGACGCCGACGAGACCGCCCGACTCATCGAGGAGATCGGCGCGAAAACCCTCTCCGTCGAGCTCGACGTCACCGATACCCCCGGGCTCCGAGCATTTGTCGACCAGATAGTGGAGGTCTTCGGCCGCATCGACGTCTGGGTGGGCAACGCCGGCATCGCCGGTGGCTCCCCCGCTGAAGACGAGACCGAGGAGTTCTGGCGCAAGATGATCGATCTCGACCTCAACGCCGTCTTCTTCGGCGCCCAGGCCGCCGGCCGCCACATGCTCAAGCATGGAAGCGGCGTGATTCTTCACACCGCTTCCATGCTTGTCGAGCAGCATGTCCAGGCTTTCCGTGCCGCCTACGGAGTCGCCAAGACCGGCGTCGTCAACATGACCAGGGCCCTCGCCGTAGAATGGGGGGGCAGCGGTATCCGGGTCAATGCCATCGGACCCGGCTTCGCCAACACCGGCCTCTTCCAGCGCGGTCGCACCGAGCACTCCATCCCGATCGAGGACCTCCTTTCCCGCGTCCCTATGGGCCGGTTTGTAGAAGTGGAGGAAGTGGCCGCCGCGGCCGTCTTTTTGGTGTCCGACGAGGCATCCTTCATCAACGGCCACCTTCTCCTCGTCGACGGCGGCTGGAGCTGCAACAGCTCCCCCTGATCCCGTTCCCGCTTCCTCAACATAGGCCTATCCACCCATCGGAGGACCAACATGGCCGCCACCAACCGCAAATCAGTAATCGTCACCGGCTCCGGTCGCGGCATCGGCCGCGCCATCGCCCTGCGTCTCGCCGCCGACGGCTTTGGCGTCCTCATCAACGACTTCGACCCCGAGCCCGCCTCCGAGGTCGTCGCCAAAATCCAGGCTTCTGGCGGCACCGCCGTCGCCAATAACGCCGATGTCACCGACGAAGACCAGGTCCAGGCCATGGTCGCGCAGGCCGTCTCCGAGTTCGGCCAGCTCGACGTGATGATCGCCAACGCCGGTATCGGCATACAAAAACGCATCACCGAAACCACCTGGGACGACTTCGACCGCATCATCAAAGTCAACCTTTACGGCGTCTTCCTCTGCGGTCGCGAGGCCGCCCGGCACATGGTCCCCCGGGGTGAAGGGAAAATCATATTCGCCTCCTCCACCTCCGGTCGTCGGGGAGCCGCCTTCCAGTCCGCCTACTGCTCCAGCAAGTTCGGCGTCGTCGGTCTCACCCAGTCAATGGCCCGCGAGCTGGGTCCTCAGGGGATCACCGTCAATGCCTACTGTCCCGGCATCGTCAACACCCGCATGTGGGACGAAGTCGACCGCGAGCGTTCCCGGCTCATGGGCAAGCCGCCCGGCACCGCTCTCAAGCAGGCCATCGAAAGCATCTCCCTGGGCCGGATGGAAGAACCCGAAGACGTGGCCAATTTCGTCAGTTTCCTCGCCGGGCCCGACTCCGACTACGTCACCGGGCAGGCCATGCTCGTCTGCGGCGGAGTCCACATGGCCTAGCCCCCAACGGGGGCCAAAATATTTGTCCGGGGTTGGACAACCGCCCGCCTCTCCCCCGACAATGGCAATCAGGTTGGAAAGTCTCCGTCGAGGAAGCCGCCCGGCGTCGAACTCCAATCAGAGTGGAGATAGCCACGTGCTCGGCACCATTCTCAAGATTTTCTTCTCCCTCGTCGCGATCTTCATCCTGGCCATCGCCGGGTACGCTGTCTACATCGCCACCATCCTCGGGTTCATCACCTTTCCTTGGATGAAAGAACTACCCGAGCTTCAGCCCGCCATTGTCGATACCTCCGAGCGCGACCGCCTTGTCGACCTATTCGACGAAGACCTCGCCGACGACGGCTCCTTCGACATCACCCTCACCCAGGACGAAGTCAATCGCATCATCTCCGCCGAGATCGCCGGCACCCCCCAGGTCAGCCGCCTCTCCCTCGAACTCCACCCCGACAATGTGACGCTTGATGGCAATCTCCGTGGCCACACCGACGTGCCTTTCAGCGGCGAACTCACAATTTCCGTGAACAACGGCCAGGTCGAATTTTCAGTCAAATCCATCTCCCTGGGCATCGTCGGCGTCCCCGGCTTCGCCACCGAGGCCATCAGCGATTTCATCAACGACGTAGCCGATTTCAACGACGCGCTTTCCGACAGCGAGGTCAACATCTCCCTGCTCCAGGTTGGCGAAGGCAGCGTCCGCATCGTCGGCGAAGGCCAGATCGACGTGCCTACCAGGACGAGATTGTCCAATCGCGAAGCCCTCCAGGCCGATATTCCACAGCCCCGCAAGCGCGCAGCGCGCCCTCCCACCGTCACCCCCGCCGCTGGCGCCTGGACCTACCTCGCACTCGGCGATTCCCTCTCCTTCGGCCAAGGCTCCACCGGCCCCGGCGCCAACTACGCTGTCGGCTTCGCCAACTACCTGGATGCCACCTACGGCACCACCCTCGGATTCCAGAACTCCGGGATCTCCGGCGAAAACACCGAGTCCATGCTCAACGACGGCAATCGCCAGCTGGATCGCGCCATCGAGCGCATCCGCGAGCTGGCCAATGACGGTGATCCCAACACCACCGTCCACGTCATCACCCTCTCCCTGGGCGCCAACGATATCTTCCCGGTGCTCCAGGGTTCCGAATGCAGCGCCGACCCCACCAGCGACGCCTGCCGGTCTCTCCTCGACGCCGCCGTCGCCACCTTCGGCGACAACATCGAGCTCATCCTCAGACGCCTCCGACAGGCCGTCGGTCCCGACACCCATATTCTCGTCATGACCTACTACAACCCCTTCAACTTCGGCACCGGCCTGATCTTCGAGGATATCTCCGACCTCACCGTCGACGACCTCAACGTGCGCATCCTCGCCGCCGCCGGTCAGCACAACGTAACTATCGCCGAGTCCAACAGCCTCTATCGCGGCCTCGCCGCGGTCCTCACCCACATCCTCGAAGGCGACATCCACCCCAACGACGACGGGTACGGCGTTCTGCTGCGTGGCTTCCAGGACGCCTACGAGCAGGTCGGGCCCTTCTAGCTACTTGCCCCGTTCCCCGGCTCGTCGGCGAAAATCTTGCCCGGGTTAAACCGCCCCTCCGGATCGAACGCCGCCCCCACCTGCTGCATCGCCGCCTGATCCCCCGGCGTCAGCACCGCGTCCATGTACGACCGTTTCTCCAGACCGATCCCGTGCTCACCGCTCAGGGCGCCTCCCATGTCCAAGCAGAGGTGCAGAATTTCCTCCCCTGCCTTCATCGCCCGCTCCTCCTCCGCCGGGTCCGACCCGTCGAACAACACATTCGGATGCAAATTCCCATCCCCCGCGTGCAGATAGGTCGCCACCGGCATCTCGTACTTCGCCGCAACGATTTCGATCGCCGCCAGCGCCTCCGGCACCCGGCTCCGCGGCACCACCGCGTCATGCACGTAATAGTTCGGCCGCAGGTTCCCCAACACCGTCCGCGCCCCTTTCCGGCCTCTCCACAACGCCGCCCGTTCCACCTCGTTCCGCGCCAGCCTGGTCTCCGTCGCGCTCTCGCCGCAGATTTCCTCAATCCGCGCCATCTCCTCCCCCAACCCCTCCTCCACCCCCTCCAATTCCACCAGCAGAATCGCCCCGGCGTCCTCCGGAAATCCCGGCCGCAGCGCCCGTTCCACTGCCCGCACCGTCATTCCGTCCATCAATTCCAGCGCCACCGGCAAAATCCCCGCCGCGATGATCCGCGTCACCGCCTCCCCCGCCTCTCCCACGCCCGCGAACGCCGCCAGCAGCGTCCGCACCACCTCCGGCGCCCGTCGCAGCCTGAGCGCGATCTTCGTCACCATTCCCAGCGTGCCTTCCGACCCCACCATCGCTCCGCGCAGGTCATATCCCGCCACATCTCCCGCCGGTCCTCCCAGCCAGACCAGCCGCCCTCCCACTACCACCACCTCCACCCCCAACACATAATTCGTGGTCGTCCCGTGCGCCAGGCAATGCGCCCCACCCGAATTCTCGGCCACATTTCCACCCAGCGTGCAGATTCGTTGACTCGATGGATCCGGCGCGTAATACAGCCCGTGCTCCTCTGCCGCCACCGTCAGTCGATCGTTCACCACTCCCGGTTCGACGATCGCCAGCCGGTCTCGCGGCTCCAGTTGTAATATCCGGTCCATCCGCGTAAACGCCACCACGATCCCTCCCCGGCTCGCGATCGCCCCGCCGCTCAGACCCGTCCCCGCCCCTCGCGCCACCAGCGGCGTCCCAAACTTCTCCGCCAGATCCACCACCCGCGCCACCTCGGCGGCCGTCACCGGCGTCACCACCATGTCCGGTCTCCCCCGCGCCAGCGAGGCATCGAACTCATACGCCGTTCGCCCCGCCATATCGCTGTACACGCGGTCTGGCGCCAGCGCCTCCTCCAGCGCCTGCTTCAGGTCCGCCACAGTCTAATCGGCGCCCGATTCTTCCCGGCCGCCGCCTCGATCCGGTCCCACGCAGTGTGACTGCGCGTCGGCGATCCGCGCCGCCATCCCCGGCAGGCTTCCCATCAGCTCGTTGAAGACACCCTCCTCTATCGTCAGCGTCTCCATATCCATATCGGCCCGCACCGAAGCGTGTCTCACCGAATCTCCCATCAGCACCAGTTCCCCGAAAAAGGTGCCCTCCTCCAGCAGCCGGTCCTGCCACTTCGTCCCCTCCGTCGCCACCGTCACTCTCGCGCGGCCTCGTCGAATCACGTGAAACTCCTTGCCGTAATCCCCCTGCAAGAACACCACCTTTCCCGCCGGATAGCGCTGCCACCCGAACCGCCGCGCCAGTTGCACGATCTCCCCGTCATCCAGCATTTCAAAGAACGGCACCCCCCGCAGCAGATCCACCACGATTTCTCCCTTGTAAGCATCCAATACCCGGTTCACCAGATCCCCGTGATGGGCTCTCAGATGAGTCACCGCCCGTCCCGGTAGCGTCAACAGAATGCATGCCGTCGCCGCCCGTGCCTCCACCCTTGTCGGGACCAGCGAGATCGGGTGCAGGCTGCCGAAAAAGCTCCCCGGCTCCAACGCCATCTCATGCCATTTCCCATCCAGTTCCTCGATTCTCAACGTAACCCTCCCCGCCTCCACCAGATGAATCTCCGCCAGGTCGGCCTCCGGGTCGATGATCACACTTCCCGGCCGGTACGTCTCCGTTCTCATTCAGCTTACCAGCGGCTCCAGTTCTTCCGCCGTCAGGTCTGCGAACAGCGGCATCACCCTCATGAACTCCGCCACGTCTGGCCACGCCATCGCTCCCACCGGAATTTGTCGCAGCGATATCAATTCGTCCACCACCTCGTCCTCAAGCTGCCGAAACACCTTCTCCGACAGAACCCCGATCTCATAGAGGTGCCGGTGCGACTGCTCCCGCGTCACCAGCAGATGGCGGCGGGACGCCTGCCGCCGCGCGAAATTCACAAACTCCGGGGGCCGCTCGCCCGTCAGCCGCACCCGCTCCCCTACCGCCGCGAGCCGTCCGCCGTATAGCTCCCTCGCCTTCGCCAGCATGGCCTCTCCGGCCGCTCCCGTCTCCGCCATCGCCTCCAACTCCTGCAGCACCTCGGCGATCGCGTCCATCTCTCCCCGGTCCGACTCGTACGACTCCGCGATTTTCAACGCGTCTATGCGTTCCACCAGCTGAGCCATCAGGTATCCCGCCCCATCATTGAACAGGCTTTCCCTATCCACCAGCAACGCCAGTCGTTTCGGCGCCCCCACCTCCCGGAATATCGACAGCACCGCCACCGGGTCCGTGGCCGAAATCAGCGCCCCGAAAATCAGCGCGATCCCGATGGGAATTCCCACCCCCACCCCTACGATTAGCCCCACGATCACCACCGACAGCAGCAGCACCGACACCGCCAGGATAAAGACCGGCAGCAGATTCTCGCCAAGCCGCCGCGCGTCGATGTTGAACGCCGACTCAAACAGCAACGTCGGCAGGAACACGAAGAGGATCACCCCTGGCCTCAGTTCAAACTCCGCCAGCCAGCTCAGATTTTCGATTTTGGCCAGCGCTCCTAGCACCAGCCCCGCCAACACCAGTCCCACCGCCGTCGGCATGCGCCAACTCCCCTACTACCCGCCTCACTCCTTGAGATAATCTATAAGTCGAAACGGTCGACCGTTTCGACCATTATCTTGGACCTCACCCCCTACCGGAGACTGCCCACGTGATTCGACCTCGTCATTCGGCCATCGTCGGGGAATCCCTTAAACGATGACCGCAATCCAGATAGTCGCCATCGTCATCTTCATCGCGACCTTCGTCGGCATCCTCTCCGACAAGATCCATCGCACCATCGTCGGCGCCGTCGGCGCCGTCGTCATGGTCGGCGCCGGCAACGCCATGGGGTTCTACACCGAAAAGCAGGCCCTCGAGGCCGTTGACTTCAACACCATCGGCCTGCTCCTCGGAATGATGATGCTCGTCGGCCTGCTCGAACAAACCGGCTTTTTCCAGTACGCCGCCATTGTCGCCGGCCGCTGGTCCCGCGGCAGCCCCTGGCTCCTCATGGTCACCCTCGGCACCGTCACCACCGTGCTCTCCCTTTTCCTCGACAACGTCACCACCATCATCCTCATCGCCCCCATCACCATCTGGATCGCCCAGACCCTCGGCATCAACCCCATCCCCCTGCTCATCGCCAACGCCCTCCTTTCCAACACCGGCGGAGTCGGCACCCTCGTCGGCGATCCCCCCAACATCATCATCGGTTCTGCCGCCGGATTCAGCTTCAACGACTTCCTCATTCACACCTTTCCCATCGCCCTCGCAGCCTGGTTAGTCGTGTTGCTGACCCTCCGCTTTATCTTTCGCAAGGAGCTCGCCGTCCGCCCTCAGCACATAGACGCGCTCATGGACATGCAGGCCGGCGAGGCCCTCCACGACCCAGCCACCCTCCGCCGCATCCTCATCGTGTTCGCCGTTGTCATTTTCACCTTTTTTCTCCACAACGCCCTCCACCTGAGCCCCGCCTTCGTCGCCCTCGCCGGCGCCGCCGCCGCCCTGATCTGGATACGCCCGCACATCGACAAAATCCTCGAAACCGTGGAATGGTCCGTGCTCCTCTTCTTCGCCTCCCTGTTCATCGCCGTCGGCGGTCTCGAGGCCGCCGGCATCCTGGAAGCCATCGGCGAATCAGTCATCGGTCTGGCTCAGGAAAATCTTCTCCTCGCCGCCCTCGTCTTCCTCTGGGTCGGCGCCATCGCTTCCGCCATCATCGGCAACATCCCCTTCACCATCGCCCTGGTGCCCGTCATCCAGCGGCTCGGCCAGCTCGGTATCAACGCTTCCCCCCTCTGGTGGGCCCTCGCCTTCGGCGCCGGCTTCGGAGGCAACGGCTTCCCCACCGGTTCCGCCGCCAACGTCGTCACCATCACCGTCAGCGAGCGCACCGACAACCCCATCACCACCAAAATCTGGTTGCGCTCAGGCCTGATCGCCATGCTTGCCACCACCGCCGTCGCCAGCGGCCTCTTCGTCCTCTTCTTCGACCTCTTCCTCACTCCCACTCCCACTCCCTGACCCACCCACGCCCACCCTCGCTACTCCGCCTCATCCTCCCGGTGAATTCGCGTCTCGTCCTCCGCTCCCGGCATCCACAGCGTCAGGAATTCCAGCAGCCCCAGATAGCTCAACACCCGCCCCTCCGCATCCACAATCGGTACTCCCCGCAGCTGATTTGAATGCAGCTTCAAAAACGCGTCCTCTGCCGTCGTGTCATAGGTCACCGCCACCGGCTCCACCATCATCTGCCCCACCGTTTCGTGGACTGTCAGCAGGAATGACGCCTCCAACATCTCTTCCCGATTCATGATGTCCCGCATGTATCCCTCCGGCAGCACATTCGCCAGGATATCGTCCACCATCCGCCCCACCTCCAGGATTCCTACCAGCATGTTCTCCCCGTCCACAACGGCCAGAGTGTTGATATCGCGGTGACGGCAAAATCGCCGCACAGCGTCCACTGCCCTCGTCTCCCGCGTCACCGTCTCCGCCACCCTCCATCCCAGATACCGCCGAATTTCCGCCACCGTCGATTCCCGCGAGACGCGGAATTCCTGCTCCGCCATGCCGGTCCTTCCTCAATAACTCTCCAAGCCGCCCCAAAGGTAGCACGACCTCCCTACCCCTCTCCCTCCTCCCGTTCATCCAGCCCGCCGTCCTCCGCCTCCGCCTCCGCCTCCGCCTCCGCCTCAATATCCGTCGCCTCCCCCTCCAAATTCAACAGCTCCACCCCCGCGATCTCCTCCAGGTCAAGCGGCTCCGTCGGTGGCTCATAGACCGGCACCGTGGCCAGCAATTCCGGCAGTTCCTTCACAAACTCTTCCGCCTCATCTTCATAACGGTCGAACGGGTCCCGCATCTCGATCACCCGGCCGTTCACCACCACCGCGTCCCAGTCGATCAAATACGGCACCAGGTAATACGCCCCCGTCGCCACCAGATCCCGCCAGCCCTCGATGTACTGGTAGACCAGAAACAGGCTCTCGTCCCAGATCGTCAGCTCCCCCAAACCCTGGCGTAGCTCTCGCCACGGGATCACGTCCGCCGCCTGATTCGCCGCTAGCGCCCGCACGATCTGCGACCGTCCATACGCCCGCGTCCCTTCCGGCGGCGTCAAGATCGCCTCCTTGATATGCCCCTCCGCCACCTTTAGCACGATGTCCTCCCGCTCCTTCAGCGTCGTGTATAGGCTCACCCGCGGGTCCACATGGTGATATGCCTGATCCACCTTCCTCATATCCGGATCGGCCCACCCCTGCGGCGAATCGTCCGCGAATGCCTGCAACCTCTCCAGCTTCGTCACCCAGTCCACCCGGCCGGAGAGGCTGAAAGGATCGTCCGTCAATCCTTCCAGCACCCGCTCCCATTCCGTCAACGTCCAATCCGTGTCCGCGTCCCGATTCAGGAACCGGCGTTGCGCCTCTTCCAGGTACATCCACTGCACCTCGATCGCCGATATCTCCCCCAAATTCGAGTCCTCCACCACCCACGGTCCCTCCCAGGTCGCGCCGATCCTGCGAATATCCCTCACCGTGTTCGCCAGAACCACCGGCGGCAGCCAGCCATCGTCCAGCAGCTGCACCACCAGAGCCGTCGACCCCACCTTCAGCGCCGTCGCATACTCCGACCGGTTCGCGTCTCCCGCGATAACGTGCAGCCGGCTCCTGTCCCCCAGCGGCTCATCGCGCAGGTTGATGATTGGCCTCCCTCCAAACCGCACCCGGCGGCTCACGTCCGTCTCCACAAACG
>CAUYYU010000005.1:0-27797 GCA_963577415.1 Chloroflexota bacterium | reverse complement strand
CTGGCGATTCTGCAAGGGGACCGGGTTCTGCACGAGACTACGATTCCGCCGACCGGTGGAGATTTCGTGCCGGTGGGGCCGGTTCAGCTGGCCGCGGACGACGGACCGGTGGTGGTGACGATCAAGACGAAAACCGACGAGCCGGATGGCCGGCCCGGAACGCTGGAAAACCGGCGGCTGGGATTGATGATCGCCGATCCGAGGACCGATGCGCCGCTGCAAACACCGGTACGGGTGCTGTTGCGGCGGCTCTCACCGGAGCTAGCGGTGGCGATGGAACGGGCGCGCGAGTTTCCGGGTCGGGAAGCGCTGGCTAGCTATGATGCGGTGGTCGCTAATTCGCTATACACGGCGGGTTGGGTCCGGCGTTGGTGGGGGATAACGGCCCGGACGGTGCATCCGCCGGTGGCGTCGGTAGGGGATGGGCCGGAGGCGAAGCGCCCGGAAATCCTTTCGGTGGGTCGTTTCTTCGCGGGCAGTCATAACAAGAATCACGACTTGATGGTGGGCTGGTTTCGGGAGATGGTGCGGGACGGGTTGAGCGGATGGACGTTGCGGCTGATGGGGGCGCTGGGCAGCCGACCAGCCGATCGAAAGTATCTGGAGCAGGTGCGGGAGCTGGCCCGGGGATTGCCGGTCGAGGTTCGGACGGATGTGCCGGCCGGGGAGCTGGCGGACGCGTACCGGCGGGCGCTGATTTACTGGCACGCTGCCGGGTACGGCCATCACCCGCACCGGGATCCGGAGCGCTTCGAGCATTTCGGCATATCCACCGTCGAAGCGATGAGTGCGGGGGCGGCGGCGCTGGTATTCGATGGCGGCGGATTGCGGGAAACGGTGGAGCCGGGACGGTCCGGATACTCATGGCGAACGCCCGCCGAGTTGACGGCGTTGACATGGCGGCTGGTGCGGGACGCACGTCTTCGCCACCGGCTTGGCCAGGGAGCAATTGCCCGCAGCGCAGAATTCTCGCCCGAAAACTTTGAGACGCGAATCATGGCGGTCGTTGACGAGGTAATCGGGAATTAATTCGCGGAAGGGACTCTCAGGGCCAAGGGGATGGAGAATAGCGGGCGGCGAGCGTGGCGGGCGGCCCGGATCGAAAGCGTGGGACACACGGCGCCGGCAACTTCAATATTATTTAAGGCCGGATCCGGGCGCGCGGGTGCTGGACGGGGTCCGAGCCGGCGAGTGAGCCTAGTGAAGAAGAGGAACGATGATCGACCGCGACAAGACAACGAAATGAGCTCCGAAGCGCCCATTGTGGTGATGAAGTTCGGCGGCTCGTCCCTGGCAGGCGGCGAGCGGATAGAGGCGGTGAGCGAGCTGATCGCACGGGCGCTGGAGCGTGGGGTGCGGCCGGTGGTGGCGGCGTCGGCGATGGGGGACACGACTGATGACCTGACGGATCTGGCACGGGGCTTGTCGCGGCTGCCCCGGAAGAGAGATTTCGATCTGCTGCTGTCGACGGGTGAGGTGGTGTCGTGCGCGTTGCTATCGATCACGCTGAACGAGCGCGGGATCGCGGCGCAGGCGGTGACGGGGCCGGGGGCGGGGATCGTAACGGACGATCGCCACGGCCGGGCGCGGATCCAACACATCGACCCGGAGGCATTGCATCTGCTGCTGGAGGATGGGGTGACGCCGGTGGTGGCGGGGTTCCAGGGGGCATCGGCGGACGGGGTGGTGACGACGCTGGGACGGGGCGCCTCGGACACGACGGCGATCGCGCTGGCGGTGGCGCTGGGAGCGGATCACTGCGAGATTTACACGGACGTGGACGGGATTTTCAGCGCTGATCCGCGGGTGGTGCCGCGGGCGCGAAAGCTCGACTACATCTCGTATGAGGAAACGCTGGAAATGGCGAGTCTGGGAGCGCGGGTGATGCATCCACGTTCCGTGGAACTGGCGGAACGGCATAAACTACGGGTGACGGTACGTTCGAGTTTCAACGATCGCCCGGGGACTGAATTGGTGAGTCGCGAGGCAGTGGAGATAGAGACGGGGACGCGCGTTCGCGCCGTGGTGGGCGATGCCGATGTGGCGCGGATCACGGTGGAAGGCGTGCCGGACGCGCCGGGGCTGGCACAATCGTTGTTCCAACCGCTGGCGGAGGCCGGGGTGAACGTGGACATCATCGTGCAGAATCTCAGTCACGAGGGCGCCACAGACATATCGTTCACGGTGGAGCAGGGCGAACTGGATAGCGCGTTGGAAATTGTCAGGGAGGTTGCAGAAGAGGTGGGCGCGCCAGGCGTAACGTGGTCGGACGAACTGGCGAAAATTAGTATTGTGGGAATAGGGATGCGCAGCGGTCCCGGGGTCGCGGCGCGAATGTTTGGCACCCTGGCGGAAAAGGGGATAAACATAATCAGCATCACCACCAGCGAAATTCTGGTCACCTGCCTGATCGAGGAGAGTAGGTTGCAGGAGGCGTCCCGTACTCTGCACACGGCGTTCGAGCTCGATGACTGACCGCGAGCGCATGGCGAGGCGATCGCCGAACGAACACCCCGGCGAAACGGCCGAGGGACCGCAAATAGTGGGGAGCGGAGAGTGCCGGCGATGATCGAAATGGTTGTCGAAAGCGTCCGGGTGAATTTGATCAATCCGAATCGGGTGGTGGTGCTCAAGGAGCGAGACCGGGATCGCTATCTGGCGATCGTCATCGGCGGGCCGGAGGCGGACTCGATCGCGATCAAGTTGCAGGATCGGTCGGCGCCGCGGCCGCTCACTCACGACCTGCTCAAGAACGTGATTGAAGACCTGGGGGCGGGGGTGTCGCGGATATTGATAAACGACCTAGTCGATCAAGTGTACTACGCGCGGATCGTGCTGGACATCGAGGGACGGGAGTCCGAGGTGGATTCGCGGCCGAGCGACGCGATCGCTCTGGCGGTGCGGGTGGGGGCGTCGATTTTCGTTTCGGAAGAAGTGCTGGACGCGGCAGGAATTGAACCCGATAACGAGGACGTCTTCAGCGGCGGTGAAGATTCGGAACCGGCGGTGACCGACGAGCAGCTGAAGCCGTTCCGGGATTTTATTAATCAGCTCGATTTGGACGACCTGGGGCACGACTAGGCGCCAAGGCAGGCACAGCCATTGGCTGTTTCTTCTGATATGGCTGGCGCTAGCAGCCACAGGCCAGCTACGCAGCCCCAGGCCAGCCTTAGCCTGTTTCATCTAGCGGCAGGTGCGAGTAGGGGAACAGCCAGGCGGCGGCGGGGCTTAGATGAAACTGAGGTCGAGGTCGCCGACGGTAGAGACGGCCTGAAGCAAGATTTGGACGGCGGCTTCGGCGTCGTTTAGGTCGATGAGTTCGACGGGCGAGTGGGAGTAGCGCCGGGAGATGGTGAGGGCGCCGGTGGGGATGCCGCCCCGGGACATGTGGATGATCGCGGCGTCGGTGTTGGCGTTGGGGAGGGCGGCGAGCTGGTAGTCGCGGCCGGCGGAGTCGGCGGAGTCGATGAGCCATTGGAGCACGGCCGGGTGAGAGGTGAATCCGGCGCCGCCGCCCTGAGAGGCGACCTGAAAGACGGGGCCGCGGCCGATGTCGAGGGGGAGCTCATGATAGAAATCGACATCGGGAGTGCCGGCTCCGGGGGTGGTGTCCAGGGCGATGGCCACATCGGGATGCACGGCGTAGGCGGTCATCTTCGCGCCGCGGAAGCCGGTTTCCTCGTGGACGTTGATGACAGCGTGGACGCTGCCGGCGAAGTCGGAGGGCAGGCCGGCGAGGGTCTCCAGCAGGATCGCGCAGCTGAGGCGGTTGTCGATATAGGCGCCGCAGAGTAGATCGGGATTGGCCATTTCCTCGACGGAACTCAGGTAACGGATGGGGCTGCCGATGGTGATGCCCAGGTCGGCGACTTCGGCGGCGGAGCGGGCGCCAAGGTCCACGTAAAGGTCGGCCAGAGGGGTGACGACGCGCTTTTCGGCGTCGGATTGAATGTGGCCGGGGCGGGCGCCGATGATGCCGGGAACGTCGTTGACAAGCACTTTGCGGCCTACGAGCAGGGCGTCGATCACGCCGCCGACGGCGAAGAGCCGCAGGAAACCGGCATCGTCCACGCTGCGCACGATGCAGCCGATGATGTCGGAGTGGGCGGCGACCATGAGCTTCGGTCCGTCGGAGGAGCCGTGCTTTACGGCCATGACGTTGCCGTGACGATCGACGGTGAGCTCATCGGCGAGCCCGGTCATTTTTTCGGCCAGCACCTTGACGATGGGAGCTTCGTTGCCGGAGACGCCGGGCAGAGCGGCGAGCTCGCGGGTCAGATCTTTGAGGCGTTGCTTCATGGCCGGTCTCACCTGCGCTTCTTTTTGGCTCGGCTGGGGACAGGCGGGCACTCTAGCATCCGGGGGCGGGGGGGGTGGAGGGCGCGGGGGAGAGATTGTGTCAATCGCCACGTCTCGCGGCGCCAATTCGGAGGTATCGTGCAGGGTGGGAAGCAGAGGTCAAAGGCGGAGGCGGCGGCCGAAACGATGGCAGAACACAACCACGGGCCGGCGCTCGGTCCGGCGCTGATCGACGCGGCGGTGCTGGCCGGAGCCGGCCTGGCGCCACTGAGCCGGTTCGGGGCGGGTGACGCGGGCTCGATTCTGGCGTACCGCGACGGGGAGGGCTTCGGCACCCGCGAGATCGAGGGGCCGCGGAGGGCGAAGGGGTTTCGTCGGAACTGCTGGCGGGACGGGACCCGGTGCGGCTGGATCGGCTGGAATCGGCGGCGACGAGCGGGATCGTAGGGGTGATGGAGCGTCCGGCCTGAGCGGGGAAGGAGGCGGCCGCACGGCGGCTAATTTGCGCGGCTTCCAGATGGTCCCCGTTGTAACATTTGTAAGTACAAGTTCCTGCCGCCAAGTTCAAGAGGGCGCAATGACCATGCAGAACGGTAACGACTCCGGCATCTCCGAAGGCCAAACTGGCACCTGGAAGGCCAAAGCCGGGCTGGCGCAGATGCTCAAAGGCGGCGTCATCATGGACGTCATCAATGCGGACCAGGCGAAGGTGGCGGAGGAGGCGGGCGCGGTTTCGGTGATGGCCCTGGAGCGGGTGCCATCCGATATCCGGGCGCAGGGCGGGGTGGCGCGAATGTCGGCGGTGGAAATCCTGGAGAAAATCAAGGAAACGGTATCGATCCCGGTGATGGCCAAGTGCCGGATAGGGCATTTCGCGGAGGCGCGGATCGTGCAGGCGTTGGGTCTTGACTACATCGACGAGTCGGAGGTGCTGACCGTCGCCGATCCCCATCACCACGTGGACAAGCACGCGTTCACGATCCCGTTCGTGTGCGGCGCGCTGGACCTGGGTCAGGCGCTGCGGCGAATCGGGGAGGGCGCGGCGATGATTCGCACGAAGGGCGAGGCGGGCACCGGCGATGTGGTGGAGGCGGTGCGGCACATGCGCACGATGATGGACCAGATCCGCGAGGTGGCGGCGCTGCCGGACGATCAGCTGATGACGGCGGCGAAGGGTATGCAGGCGCCCTATGAGCTGGTGCGGGAAGTGAAGCGGCTGGGACGGCTGCCGGTGGTGAATTTCGCGGCGGGCGGGATCGCCACCCCGGCGGACGCGGCGCTGATGATGCACCTGGGGGCGGAGGGGATTTTCGTGGGCTCGGGGATATTCAAGGCTTCGGACGACCCGGACGTGCAGCGCATGCTGGCGACGGCCATCGTGGAGGCGACGACTCACTACGAGAACGACGAGCTGGTGGCCGAGGCGTGCCGGGGAGTGAACGTGGCGATGAAAAGCATCGCGGTGGCCTCCATCCCCACGGAAGAGCGCATGGCGGCCCGCGGGACCTGAGCTGTTCTTGAGGTTCAGTGAATAGCTCGCCCACGGTTGGAGTTCTGGCCCTGCAGGGGTCGTTCGCCGAGCACCTGACGATGCTGGCGCGGCTGGGCTGTGAGGGTCGGGCGGTGCGGCTGCCGGACGAACTGGACGACATCGACGCCCTGATCATCCCCGGGGGCGAAAGCACGACGATCGGCAAGCTGGCGGTGCGCTATGGCCTGCTGGAGCCGATTCGCCGCCGGGCGGGGGAGGGGCTGCCGGTATGGGGGACGTGCGCGGGGCTCATCTTTCTGGCCCAGAACCTGGGCGACGATAAGCAGCCGGGGTTGGACCTGATGGACATCACGGCGTCCCGGAACGCCTTCGGCTCGCAGATACAGAGCTTCGAGACCGACCTCGAGGTGCCGGTGCTCGGTCCCCCGGATTTCCACGGGGTGTTCATCCGGGCGCCGCTGATCGTGAGCGCCGGTCCGGGAGTGGAAGTGCTGGCCCGGCTCAAGGACGGGGGTATGGTGGCGGCGAGCCAGGAGAACCTGCTGGTGACGGCCTTTCATCCGGAACTTACCGAGGATTCACGCTTCCACCGTCATTTCGTGGATAAAATAGGCGCGTAGCCCACCAGTTGGAGTGCAGTCTGCTGTGGTAATCGAACCGCGAATCTGGGACATTCCGGGGATTCTCGGTTCGTTCGTGATCTCGAATGCCGGCGTAATCCCGGTGGTGCCGTACGCCGGGCGGGTGTCGCCGGGGCTCTCGGGAGCGGCGGCGACGCTGCCGCTGATCCGGCCGGGACGCACGCCGTACCTTTTCCGGGATCGGCGGCGATCGGGATTGGCGCTGACCAGACCGCGCCGGGAGAGCGATCAACTGGACCTATCGTGGATGCTGGTGCGGGAGTGCGATCCAGCGATTGAGTCGCCGCCACGCGGATTCGAGAGCTATGAGGCGGGGGTGGTGGCGGAGATGTTGGAAGCGATATGCAAACGGGCGGGCGAGGAAGGGATGGTGAGCGTGTTCGCGCGAATCCCGGACGAGTGCCCTTACAAATCGGTGTTCGAGGGGTACGGATTCAGCGCGGTCGTGCGGGAACACACCTACGGTCGTGGCGGCGTGGGCGTGGCGAGCCAGGCGCTACTGCCGGGACTGCGGCAGCAGGAGCGGCCTGACGCCTGGGGGATTCAGCAGCTTTACAGGGCGATAACGCCGGTGCTGGTGCAGCGGGCCGAGAACCTGACCAGCCGCACCTGGGACCTGCCGGGACGGAGACGCTTCGCCGGATTTCGGCCGCCGCGACCGGATCTCCGTTTCGTGGTGGAAGCGGCGAACGAAATCGCTGGTTGGCTGAAGGTGACGCCGGGGGAAGACGGTCCCCACCGTCTGCGACTGATGGCGCCGCAGAACGAGCCGGGAATGACGCAGGCTTTGCTGGATTTCGGCCTAGCCTCGTTGCGACGTTACTCACCACGATCGGTGCTGGCGGTGGTGCGGGATCACGACGTATCGCTGTTGCGGACGCTGCAGGAGAACGGTTTCCGCCCGGTGTACACCCGTCTTTTGATGGTGCGGCACCTGGGAATACGGTTGTTCAAACCGCTGCCGCGGGCAGTGGCCGAACGCACGGCCAATTGACGAGCGGGTAGGCCGAAACTGAGCACGCAGAGACAGCCGGTCAGGTTGCAGTACTCGGAAAACGACCGGTCTGAATTGGAAGCTCTGGTGGAGGCGCTGCCGGAGGCGGTGGCCGAGTCGCTGCGAAAGCTGCCGGAGTACGAGGACCTGGTGGAGGTGATCCTGGACCTGGGCCGCCGGCCGCTGGTGCGATTCTCGTCGTCGGAGACGGAGCTGGCCAGTTGGGTGGTGGACCGGACTCACCTGCAGCACGTGGTGGAAGCGGTGGGATCGTTCGGGGATGACAACCGGGCGGGGATCGAGCACACGCTGCACCGAATTTCGGCGCTGCGCAATCGCAGCGGGGAAATCGTGGGGCTGACCTGCCGGCGGGGCCGGGCGATATACGGTCGCATTGAAATCATCCGGGACCTGATCGAGTCGGGCACGAGCCTGCTGCTGCTGGGGCGGCCGGGGGTGGGGAAGACGACGATGCTGCGAGAGGTGGCGCGGGTGCTGGCAGAGGAACTGGGCAAGCGGGTGGTGGTGGTGGATACGTCCAACGAGATCGCCGGCGATGGGGATATTCCGCATGAAGGCATCGGACGGGCGCGGCGGATGATGGTGCCGACGCCGGAACTGCAGCACCGGGTGATGATCGAAGCGGTGGAGAACCATACGCCGGAGGCGGTGATCATCGACGAAATCGGCACCTCGCTGGAGGCGCTGGCGGCGCGGACGATCGCGGAGCGGGGCGTGCAACTGGTAGGCACGGCGCACGGGATCACGCTGGAAAATCTGCTCTCCAACCCGACACTGAGCGACCTGGTAGGTGGGGTTGAATCAGTGACGCTGGGAGACGATGAGGCACGGCGGCGGGGTACGCAGAAGTCAATTTTAGAGCGGCGGGCGGCGCCGACGTTCGACGCGCTGGTGGAAATCGAGGACCGGGAGCAGGTGCGGGTACACGCGGACGTGGCGGCGTCGGTGGACGCCTTCCTGCGCCAGGAAGACGTGCTGACTGAAATCCGCGGCCAGCATGACGGCGAGATCAAGGTGGAGTGGACGACGGTTACGGCGGAAAAAAACGCTCGGGCGGAACTCACCTTTGAGCCGGTGCGGATCGGGCCGCTGCGGGTGTACCCGTTTGGGATCAGCCGGAAGCGGCTGACGCAATCCATCGCGGCGACCGGAATCGAAGTCCGTCAGGTGAAGGAGCTGCGTGAGGCGGACGTAGTGTTGACGGTGCGAAATTACTATCGAAAGCGACCGGAGGCGATCCGGGAGGCGGAGGAACGAAATCTGCCGGTGTACGTGCTGCGCAGCAGCTCGGCGGCTCAGATTCAGGCGTGCCTGGCGGATATATTCGATCTGCACCGGGCGGAGATGCCCGATCCGATCGCGGAGGCCAACGGGGCGGCGCGCCAGGTGCTGCAGCACCGGGAGCCGGTGCTGCTGGAGCCGGCGAACGCCTACGTGCGGCGGCGGCAACACCAGATCGCGGAGCGCTACAACTTGGCCTCTGAAAGTAGAGGACGGGAACCGAACCGGCAGGTGCGAATGTTCGTCGACAGGAAAGGAAAGCGTTAGTGAGCCGACCTAAACGGGAGGCCGCGGGCATGTTTATCACGTTCGAGGGCCCGGACGGCAGCGGAAAGACGACCCAGAGCCAGCTACTGCTGGGCCGGTTGCTGGAAGCCGGGTACGACGTGGTGTGGACGCGCGAGCCGGGCGGGACGCGGCTGGGCGAACTGCTGCGGGATTTGATGCTCAAAAGCGACACCGAGCTTGGCGAGGCGTCGCCGACGGCGGAGGCGCTGCTGCTGTCGGCGTCCCGGGCCCATCACGTGGATGAGGTGATTCGCCCGGCGCTGAGGGCGAACAAGATCGTCCTGTGCGACCGCTTTGTGGATTCGACAATCGCGTACCAGGGCGGCGGGTCCCAGCTGGACATCGACGCGCTGCGGCGGCTGAACCATTTCGCGACGGGGGCGCTGGTGCCGGACCTGGTGGTGCTGGTGGATATCCCGGCGGCGGAGGGGCTGGCGCGGCGCCTGCGGCTGGTTACTGGAAATGAGGCCGATCTGTCGCGGATGGAGAGACGCGGACTAGATTTTCACAATCGAGTGCGACGGCAATTTCTCAACTCGGCGGCGCGGGCGCCGAATCGCTGGATGACGGTGGATGGACGCAAGCCTGAGGACGGTCTCAGTGATACAATCTGGCACCGCGTAGAGGAGGAGCTGCAGGCGAGCGCCGTCGAACCGGTGGGCTCGTCGCACGGGGGGCTGTTCTAGGCCCCCGGGCAGGTCACCTCGTCATTTTCGGGAGTCTTGGTTATTGGCGGATGACGCGAGCACCGACATGAAGCTCGTGCTGGCCATTGTCCAGGACGAAGACGCCAACGCGCTTTCTGAATCCTTGCTGGCTGAGCGTTTCAGCCTGACGCGGATCAACACGGCTGGCGGCTTTCTGCGGGAGGGCAATGTGTCGTTCCTGCTGGGGGTGGACGAAGAGCGGCTGGGACAGCTGCTATCGATAATCCGGCGAAACTGCGTAACCCGTACGCAGTATATAAACCCGCTGCCGCCGATCATGGAGCCCGGCGAGTTCTACATGCCGTATCCGGTGGAGGTGCAGGTGGGTGGGGCGACGGTGTTCGTATTTGAAGTGGAGCGCTTCGAGCAGCTCTAGATCGCGCGCGCCTCGCGCGTTTCATCTAAATGAGCCTGAGTAGTACCGGGGGCGATCCCCTAAGGCAATCCGCCGAGATATGCGTCCATGCGCTTGATGGCCTCGCGCAGGTTCTCGCGGGAGTTGGCGAAGCTGAGGCGGAATGAATTGCCGCCATGATGGCCAAAAGCCGACCCGGCCAGGGCGGCCACGCCGCCGTCGGTGAGCAGGCCGTCGGCGATGTCCTCGGTCGGAGTTTCGAAGCCCTCGAACTGCGGGAAGACGTAGAAGGCGCCCTCTGGGCTGTGGCAGGAGACGCGATCGATGGCGTTCAAACCTTCCACCATGATCTCGCGCCGGGCCAAGAACTCGGCGGCCATGGCCTTGACGCTGTCCTGCGGGCCGGTGATGGCCTCCAGGCCGGCCATCTGCACAAACGCAGCGGTGCAGCTGTTGCAGTTGGTCTGAAGCTGGGCGAGGGTGTCGGCGAGCCAGGTGGGGGCGACGGCGTATCCCAGCCGCCAGCCGGTCATGGCGTAGGACTTGGAGAGGCCGTCGAGCAGAATGGTCTGCTCTTTCATCCCCGGCACGGACATGATGCTGAAGTGCTCACCGCCGTAGATGATGTCCTTGTAAACCTCGTCGGTGAGCACCATGATGCCGCGGCCGAGCACCATCTCGGCGATCGCCTCGGTGTCGGCGCGGGTGTTGAAGCCGCCGGTCGGGTTGCCCGGGGAGTTGAGGATGACGAGCTTGGTGCGCTCGTTGATGTCGGTCCGCAGCCGGTCCAGATCGATGCGGAAGTTGTTCTCCGCCAGGAGCGGTATGGGCACGGCCTTGGCGCCGGTGTAATTAATCATGGACTCGTAAATCGGAAAGCCCGGGTCGGGATAGAGCACCTCGTCGCCGGGTTCGCAGAGGGCCAGGATGGTGAAAAACATCACCGGCTTGGCGCCCGGGGTGACGACGATCTCGGCCGGGTCGGCCTCGACGCCGCGCCACTGATTGACGTTGGCGGCGATGGCTTCTCGAAATTCCGGTAGACCGGCCGACGGGCCGTAGTGGGTAAAGCCGTCGCGCAGGGCCTTGACCCCGGCCTCAACGATATTCTTGGGAGTGTCGAAGTCGGGCTCGCCGATTTCCAGGTGGATGACGGACTTGCCCTCGGCCTCCAGTTGGCGAGCCCGGGCCAGCACAACGAACGCCGATTCGGTACCCAGGCGGGTCATCGCGGACGCGAGTTCGGGTCTGGTCGTAACGCTCACTACGATCTCCGTAAAGACTGTGCGGAACATCTCCCGCGCCGATTATCCACAGGTGGTGGGAGGATAATATCGTGCGCCTGAACATCAGCAAAATCGGCGGTTGAACACCATGCCCATACGACCCCTATTGCCCGCTGATCTGCCGAAAATCGCGCACGTTATCACGTTCGCGTATTCGGACGTGCTGGTACGCCTGCACGGTCAATCGGCGCTGGTGGCCTACCAACCACGAACGCCGGAGATGCTGGGGACGATGCTCGAGATGGGGCCGGAATTTTGCCTGGTGTTGGAGGAGAGCGGGCGCTTAACGGGCGGCATCTTCGGACGGGCGTGGGGCAACCTGGGCTGGTTTTCTTCGCTGGCGGTGGTCCCCGATATGCAGGGCCGCGGGCTCGGGCGCGATCTGGTGGAGGCGTGCGTAGGCCGGCTGACGGCCGGCGGCTGCCGGGCGATCGGGCTGGAGACGTGGGCGGCGGCGGCGGGACGGGAATATCTGGATGTCGACGCATCGACGGAATACGCCGGCGCTTAACGGTTCATGCTGGAATCGTGTTTTCGCGCCAGCGGGCAACTGCTGCGCTTCATCAGCGATGGCGAGCCCTATCCGCCGCACCCGGAGCGGACGGTCTTCAATCTGGGGCGGTGGAGCACCTAGCGGACAAAGCGGAGGGGACGGGCGACGGACGGTCGGGCGTTACTGAGTCTGCTTTTCGGCGACGATCAGGAGCCGTTCGGAACCGACGGTGAATTCAGAGCGGTAGTAATCGCCGTAGACGTTGCGCACCACGAACCCGGCGGCGGTGAGGAGCTGCTCGAGCTCGAAGCGAGTGTAGTAGCGCAGCACGTAGCTACCCAGGCGACGGCGGATGGCGCCTTCTTGATTGACGGAGTCGTAGATGTGATCGACGGTGATCCGCTGCCGCTCGTACTCCACGCGCCAGGAGACGAAGTGCAGGACATCCTGCCCGGTGCCGAGGGTGAATCTGGCCTGCAGAGCCACGGCGCCATCCCGGGCGGCGAGAACCTCCGGGGTGGCGTTCAGCACGTCGATGGCCACCAGGCCGGAATCGCGCAACGCCCGGTGCACCCCGGTCAGGCAGTTCTCTTGATCTCCGATCGTGAGGAGATGCCCGAAGGAGTCCAGGCAGCAGATCGCGAGATTGAATTCGTTTCTGAATTCCAGTTCGCGCATGTCGGTTCGACTCAAGGCTCCCTGGACACCGAGATCCCGCAGCTTGCCATTGGCGATGGAAAGCATGGTGTCGGAGACGTCTAGCCCGGTCACCTTCAAGCCGGCGAGCAGCAAGCTGGACATCACCCGGCCGGTGCCGCAGCCGAGGTCGAGCACGTCATCGCCGGCCAGGGTGGACAGGTCCCGGTACAGCTCGATGTCTTCGGTGACCAGGTCGTGTTCCGGGTCGTAGAGATGGGCCAGGTCGCGATAGGTGTCGCCGGAGGCGGCGAAGCGCTGTTCACGTTCCATCTACTTGCGCATTCCCATCCAGGTAAAGAAGAACTCGGCTCCCACCACGGACGCGGCCATGAGGAGTATCGCCGGAACGCCCAGCCATCCTATTCGCAGGAGCAGTAGCGAGGCCATGACCGCCAGGGAGACCATCAGGGCCTGGCGGGTGCAATGCCACGAATCGTCGGGGTGTTCGCGGTCGGCCGCGACGTTCAGCCTTATCCAGTAACCGGCGGCCCAGGAGCCGAGGAAGGAACCGAAGGCGCAGAGGGCGTAGAAGGCGAAGACGTTGGCCGGATCGGCGGGATTGGAGAAGAGAAAAATGGCGGCGATGCCGGCCAGACAGGCGGGGCCGGCGATGGTCGCGGCCCAGAGAAGGACGGCCCGGCGCACCGCGAAGAACCCACCCGGATGGCGGGACTTGCCGCGATATTCAGTCGCGGTGGAGGCGACGCCGGAGTCGAGGCTCAATCTTCCATCCCGCGTCTAAGTTCGGCGAAGACACCGGGCGCGACGCTGGACCCGGCAGTAAGGACCAGATGGCGGTCGAAATCAGCGGAGTGGAAGTCGTCGCGTCCCGCCAGCACGATGACCTGGGCGAAGGTGTCCCGCAGCAGGCCCTCACGCAGCACCGCCGATATCCGCGCCCGGTGCTCGGGGTCGGATCCGAGGGCGGATTCGTCCACGAACATGAAGGCCGGTCCCCCGGGGGAGGAGGGGCCGCCGGCGGTGATGGCTTCGGCGAGGCGCAGGGCAAGCCCAACCTGCCGGCGGGTGCCGAAGGCGAGGGTGGCCAGCGGAGCCCAATCGGCGGCGGCCTCGTCCCATAGTTCGACGCCGCCGGAACCGGCGAATCGCAGGTCGAAATAGCGATCTCCGGTCACGATGGGCAGGAGGGTGCGGGCGTTTTGCAGAGTCTTGGGCACCGCTTTGGCCCGCATTCGTTCCTGAGCGCGGCCGGCGATCTCGCTTGCCCGCAGGCGGACGCCGATGCGGCGTTCTAGCTCCTCGGCGCGGGACTGTTCCGCGTCGAGGTGAACGTGCGTGCGCAATTCACCCAGGCGCTGCTCGCAGGCTTCGACGGAGCGTTCGGCATCGGCGAGGCGCTGCTCGATCTGCTGGATTTCCAGCTTGATGCGCTGGTCTTCGACGCTGGTCACGGAGCGCAAACCGGGCAGGCTGAAGTTCAATGAGGCTTCGACCTCGCCCCGGTTCAAGGTGGAGCCCTCGGCTTCCACCTTCTCGGCCAGGCGCTCGACGGCCTGGTCCTGTTTTCGCTGCACCACATCCAGGGCCAGTTCACCGGATGAGATCTGGGAGGCGATCTCGGTGATGGCGCGGTTGAAGGAAGGGGCGTCCCGCCGGCTGAGGGCGGTGGCTGAGTCCCGCCGCAATTTTTCAAGGTACTCCGGCGGCGGGGAAGCGCCGTCTTCGAATCGCTCGGGCCATATTTCTCGCAGCTGGGCCGTCAGCTCGATGACGGTTTCCAGCACCCCTTCGCGCTCGACCCGAAGGCGGTCCAACTCGCGTTCCAGGTCCGTCTGGCGGGAGGCGCTTTCCTTGAGCGTCGGCAGGCTTCGTTGGATTTCGTCACGCTCGCTCTGAAGGGTCGGGAGATCGGGAGGCTCGTCGCCGGTCCCGATGGCGGCGGCCGCGGCACGAAGCGAGCCGGCGGAACGCTGGAGGGCGGCCTCGATGCCGCTTTCTAGTTCGGAGAGCTCGGTGCGATCGAGCCCGGCTTCAAGCTGCTTGATGCTCTCGTCCAGCCGGGTGGCGCGGACGATGACGCTGACGAGGTTCTGGTCGGTGACGCGGAGGGATTCTTCGGCGGGGATGGCGTCGCCGGCCGGAGTCGCGCCGGTGGTGGGAGGGTCGAAGCCGGCAGACTCCACCAGAGCCATCGCGGCGTCGATGTCGGCGGGTATTTCGAATTCGTTTGCGCGCAACGCGGATTCGATCTCGGCCCGCTCTTCCGATTGTGCTGTCGCGGGGCCGGCGTCCGGCTCGGTGGCCGCGGAATCCGCCGAACCGCGAAGCCGCGACACGGCCCGGGACACTAGGCCACCGGGGGAGAAGCGCGATCCAGCTCTGGCCGCCAGGAGGTCGTCGATATCGACGCCGAAGGTCTCGATCCAGGCCGTCCAGAGGCGGCGGGCGCTGATGAGGGAAGTATCGGGAGCATCGCCGGCGATGTTTCGGCGGATACCCGCCAGTTCGGACTCGATGGAGGCGCGGGCGTCGGTGAGGGTGGCGCGCTGTTGGCGGAAACGGTCCAGCTCGGCCAGGTTCGCATTCAACCGATCCTGCCGGCGCTGGAAATCGGTCCGCTCCAGGCCGGATGTTTCGGCCGCTTCCAGGTGGGCCAGGGCCTGCTCGATGATTTCGGCCCGGGTGGCGGCCCCGGCGGCGTCGCGGTCCGCCTCCCCGGCGGCGTCGAGGTCGGCCTGCTGCGCTCGCAGACGCTCGTCCACTTCCACGTGTGCGTCGCGGGCGGTCTGGATGGCATCGACCACGGTGATGGTGGCGGACTGGCGCTCGGCGAGCTCAAGGTCGTGCCGCAGCCCATCACGGGACTCGTTGAGGCCGCCGAGCCGCGCCTGTACGGAGAGCACTTCAGCGGCGCTGGCGATATACCGGTCGCGCAGCCCAGCGATGTGGATGAGCCGCAGGCGCTGATCCAGTTCCCGCCGGCGGAGATTCAGCTCACCGAGCCGGTCGGACTCCTCAGCGAGTTCGATGCGCTGCTGAGCCTGAGCGAGTTCCTCGCGCAGCCTAGAGACGTCGGCCAGGTCGCCCCGGGCGCGGCTGAGTTCCTTGCGCTCGACTACGGTGGGTCGGCTGGCCGAGGTCCGGTTGGCGACTGCCGGGCTCAGGTCCAGCTCGCGCAGGAAGCTCACCCGGGCGAGCCCGGCGGCGTCCAGGCCGAAGGTCTTCGCCAGCTCCTCCTGGACCTCCGCCTCGGCATCAAGCTCGTGGCTCTGGAAGCGCCGCTCCAGCTTGAGCTGAACGGTGGCCGGACCGTGGCGGGGGACGGTGCGTTCCAGGACGCCGAAAGCGTCGTCACCGGCAAATTCCACGGTGACGGCGGCCTCGTCCTCGCCGCGCCTAACGAGCCGGCGGGCCGGGACGCCGCCTGGACCGGTGCCGGCGAAGGCAAAGTAGACGGCGTCGAGCAGGCTGGTCTTGCCGGCCTCGTTGGCGCCCTCGATGAGGAAGGAGCAACGGCCGGGAAAATGGACCTCCAGCTCTTTGAGTGCCTTGAAATTGCGGCAGCGGACCGATTGCAGGACTATCACGAACGGCCGCCCGGTTCGAGGCGAGCGCCCAGGACGCGGCGCAGGGAGTTGAGGGCCATGTCGCCGGCCTCGTCGGCCTCACCATCTTCGGAGGTCTCGGCCTTCACGGCGCGGGACATCTCGTCGAGGGCGGAGAGGTGGCCGGGACCGGAGTCCAGGGCGTCGTCCCCGATGCGCAGGCCGGTCAGATCGAGCTCGAACCCGGCGGCCAGGGAATTCGCCCAGCGGGCTACACCGGCCAGCCCGGAGGTTCGCAGGGTCTCGGGGTCGCTCCTGCCGGTGATCCGCAGCACGATTTCGGCTTCCGCATCCAGGAACGGCTCGATGTTTCCACGGATAAGAGTGTGGGCGTCGTCCTGGGCCAGCAGGCTCGCGGGAATTTCCACCAGCCGGCGCACGGCGCCGAGACCGGGGATGACGTCAATGTGTTCGAGGCCTCGGCGGGAGATGTCTATTTCTAAAAATCCGCCGGTGCCGTCGGCCAGGGCGGGATCGCCCGGAACGGCGATGGTGGTGGCGCCGGCGCGGCCATGCATGGTGCGATCGCCGCCGCCGGCCACCAATACGTCCACGCCCAGCAGGACCCGCGCCGAGTCCAGGTTTATGACGGCCTCGCGGTCACCTTCACCGCCCATCCCCTCGACCGGGTAATGGGCGACGAGCAGATGAAAATCGGCTTCGTTGGCGTAATCGAGACGATGGAGCGGCCCGCCGTTGGTTGATCCGGATCGCCAGGGCAGGCAGGAGATGTGCAGGACAAGCTTGCCGACCTCGACGGTGGTGGGCTGCGAGTCGGACGGGACTTCGACCAGCTGCAGATCGCGCAGCAGGTCCAGCGCCGATACTTCGCCGTCCGGCGTGGTGTCGCGGTCGCCGGGGACGGCGAGCACGGCGATTTCGTGTTCCCGCAGGCGGCCGAGTTGCTGAGCCGCCAGCAGCAGATCGCCCGGTGCCGGGGCGGGGCCGGCGAAGAGGTCTCCGGCGATGATCACCAGCCCGGCGCCGGAGTCGATGGCGTGGCTGGCGACCTGGATAAGGCCGACCTGGAGCCGGCAGCGACGATTCTTCGTCTGGGCGGCGGGAGTTCCGGACGGAACCCCACCCAGCCCGAAGTTCGCGCTCAGGATCGCCCTGAGCTCAGATTCTTTCTGTGGAAAGATTTGCACCGGGAGGCCGTGAATCCTTGTGTCGCCTCCCCAGACAACTTGAACAGAAGGTTACCAGCCGTATTCGAGGGCGACAAGGTGCAAATCGGCATTTTCGCGGTGACGAAAAGGGCAATTTACCCTGTTAGACTTCGCCGCGTGATCGTCAGGGGGAGCCGACGGCATGTTTCCCTCCGCCTCCGAAAGCCCATCAGCCTGGTCAAAATACGAGCGAATGTACGCAAGCTAAGCGGCTACGTGCCCGGTCGGCAGCCGTCCGGCGGAGACTGGATCAAGCTGAACACGAACGAGAGCCCGGAGGCGTCACCGGCGGCGGTGCGCGCCCTGGCCGGCCTAGACGGCGACTGGCTGCGGCGCTATCCGGACCCAACTTCGGAACCGCTGCGAGAGCGGCTGGCGGAGCGCTTCGGATTGGAAGTCGAGCGTGTGGTGGTGGGAAACGGGGCGGACGACATCATCAACCTGCTGATCAGAGCTACCTGCGATCCGGGCGATACGGTGGTGACCACCAGTCCCGCCTACGCCCTGTACTCGATCCTGGCAAACATCCAGGACGTAGCGGTGGAGGCGGTGCCGCTGGGAACAAACTTCAGCCTGCCGATCGATGCTCTCAAACTTGCCGCCGGGGAGATTACGTTCATCACCAGTCCCAACAACCCGGCGGGCACGGCGTATCCGCCGGAGCAGGCGGCGGAGCTGGCGGCGACCGGCGCCAACCTGGTGGCGGTGGACGAGGCCTACGCCGAGTTCGCGGATACCGATTGCCTGGAGCTGCTGCAAAGGTTCGACAACGTCTGCGTCATCCGCACGTTTTCCAAAGCGTACGGACTGGCGGGGCTGCGGATCGGGTATCTGCTGGGTCCGCCCGATCTGGTCGGGGCGCTGCTGAAGATAAAGGACTCGTACAACGTCAACCGGGCGGCGCAGATCGCGGCGGAGGCGGCGCTGGCGGACGGCGAATGGGCGGAGGCGATGTGGGCGGGCGTGCGGCGGCGGCGGGAGTGGCTTACGAACGCGCTGGGCGGGCTGGGGTTGAGGGTGCATCCTTCGCAGGCGAATTTCGTCCTGGTCGACTTTGGGGACGCCTCGGCGGTGGCGGTGCAGCAGGGGCTGGAGGAGCGCCGCATTCTGGTTCGCCATCTGGAAGGCACGCCCGAAACTCAGAACGCCCTGCGCATAACGATCGGCACCGACGCGGAGTTGAAGCGCCTGGTGGAAGCCGTGGGCGAGTGCCTGGAGGCCGCGGGTGACTCCCGTAGGTAAGCCGCACTCTTGCCTTGCCTCGAAGGGTTACGTAGAATTCCTGCCGGTTCTAGTGTCTCAGTTTGCCGGGATCATCCTGCCGAAACTTTCCCAAAGCACCATGCACGGCCCGCGCACGCCTGTGAATCTTCATCGGGCCATCGGGTCGACGCCTGTGTTTCGGCGGCCGCGCGGCGCGGTCGAGTTCAGGGTCGATTCCGTCGCGGACCTTGCAGCGTTATCGTTGCAAACTGTACTAAGGAATTAGCGGACCCAATCTCATAACGATTGTTTCCGCCGGTTGTATCCCCACGCCTCGCAACATCGCGACGGACGTGACATCTGCCAAGTACCTGGCAGTCACGTAGGAGTTTGAAAGAGCATGATCTGGATCGTCCCGATATCTGTAATAGTGGCGCTTCTGTTCGCCGGATACCTCACCTGGGACGTGCTTCGGCGCGACAAGGGCACGGCGGAAGCGCAGGAAATCAGCGGGTTTATTTACGAAGGGGCGATCGCTTTCATCAAGCGCCAGTACCGCACGATCGCGATGATGTCGATCGTGACGGCGGTGGTGCTGGCGGCGGTGGTGGGCGCGTTCGGATCGGAAGAGCCGCCCGGCGGCCTCCCGCCGATAGAGGGCTGGGAGCTGGCGTGGCGAACCGGGGTGGCGTTCTTCGTGGGGGCTCTGAGCTCGGCGGTGGCGGGAATCATCGGATTGATCGCGGCGGTCAAGACCAACGTCCGCACCACCGCCGCGGCCAGCCGCTCGCTTGGTGAAGCCGTCACGGTGTCCCTGAGGGGTGGGGCCATATCCGGCATTCTGGTGGTGGCGCTGAGTCTGCTGGGCGTGTACGCCCTGTTCATGCTCTTCGGCGGCGGCGACCACCCGGAGGCGGCGCCGTTCCTGATAGTCGGTTACGGCTTTGGAGCCAGCTTCGTGGCGCTGTTCGCCCAGCTGGGCGGCGGCATCTACACGAAAGCGGCCGACGTGGGCGCGGACCTGGTGGGGAAGGTCGAAGCCGGTATTCCGGAGGACGACCCGCGAAACGCGGCGGTGGTGGCGGACCTGGTGGGCGACAACGTCGGCGATTGCGCCGGCCGCGGCGCCGACCTGTTCGAGTCGACAGCGGCGGAGAGCATAGGAGCCATGATCCTTGGAGTCGCGCTCTGGGTGGTGAGTGGCGACGTGGCCTGGATATTCTTCCCGCTGGTACTGCGTGGGCTGGGGCTGATCGCCTCGATTATCGGGCTGCTCGCGGTCCGACCCGGAGCGGTGAAAGACCCGCAGCGAGCGCTGGATACGGGATTCTGGGTGACGACGGTCCTGTCGGTCGCGGGGATGGCGTTCGCGGTGTTCGTGATGCTGGGCAGCTTCTGGTTCTTCCTGGCGGGGCTGGTGGGCATCCTGACCAGCGTCGCGTTCGTCTACATCACCCAGTACTACACGGGCACGAAATACCGACCGGTTAAGGAGATTGTTGAAGCATCCCGGACCGGCCCGGCGACGAACATCATCGCCGGGCTGGCCATGGGATTCGAGAACACGGCGATCCCGATCCTGACGATCGCGGTGGCGCTGGGCAGCTCGTTCTGGTTTGGCGCGAAGGGAGTGGAGGATCTCGGGCTGGAGATGTCCGGGGCGCTTTCGGCGGGAGTGTTCGGCACGGCGGTGGCGACGATGGGCATGCTGATGAGCGCTGCCTACATCCTGGCGATGGACACGTTTGGCCCGATCGCGGACAACGCCGGCGGCATCGCCGAATTCTCCGAGGCCGGCGAACAGACGCGTCGGATCACGGATGAACTCGATGCGGTGGGGAACACGACGAAGGCGCTGACGAAGGGATACGCGGTGGCCTCGGCGGCGCTGGCGGCATTCCTGCTTTTTAGCGCGTACCTGCAGAAGGCCGGTCTTGAGCAAGTGAACCTGGCCGACATGAAGGTCTTCATCGCGGCGATGCTCGGGGCGATGCTGGTGTTCCTGTTTAGCTCGCTGGCCATTCGCGCCGTGGGCCGGGCCTCCAGCGCCATCATCGAAGAGGTGCGCAAGCAGTTCCGCGAGCACCCGGGCATCATGGGCGGCACCGAGAAGCCCGATTACCAGAGCGCGGTGGATATCGCGGCCTCCTCCGCCCTGCGCAACATGGTCGCCCCGGGCATCCTGGCGGTGGCGATGCCCACCGCGGTCGGCCTCGTCCTGCGCGCCGAGGCCATGGCCGGATTCCTGATGGTCGGCACCATCACCGGCGTGATAATGGGCCTGGTGATGAACAACAGCGGTGGAGCCTGGGACAACGCGAAGAAGATGATCGAGCTGGGCATAGTGAAGGACGCCGACGGCAACGTCATCGAGAAAGGCAGCCCGATGCACGACGCCACCGTCGTGGGCGACACCGTGGGCGACCCCTTCAAGGACACGGCCGGCCCTTCGCTGCATGTGCTGGTGAAACTTCTCAGCACGATTACCCTGGTGCTCGCGCCGGTATTCATATAGGCGAACGACACGGCGCCCCCGATTTCGAGGTCTATGATCTCGACCGGGGGCGCCGTGTCTATTTTCAGGGAGCTGTAGTCCGCTGACCCCGACCGACTGGCTCGCGGCGGTGATCCTGGGCGCCGTCCAGGGCGTGACCGAATTTCTGCCGATCAGCAGTTCCGGACACCTGCTGCTGGTCCCGTGGGCGGTTGGCTGGGACGCGCCCCTGCTCAACAGCCTCACCTTCGCGGTGGCTGTCCACGTGGGCACCGGGATAGCGGTGTTCGCAGCGCTGGCGGGATACTGGCGCGAACTACTGACGGAAGCGCTGGTTTCCGAGGGGAAGGGGAACGGCAGGTCGCGGTTGGCCGCGATCGTGGCCGGGACCGCGATTGTGGGCATCATCGCCCTGTTCGCCGAGAGCGCGGTGGAGTCGGTGTTGCGCGAGCCATGGATCGTCGCCGCGGCGCTGATCCTGGCGGGCGCCCTGCTCTACGCCGCCGACCGCATGGCGGGCCCGGAGGATCGCGCCTCCGGCGCCGGATTTTACGCCTGGCTGGCGGTGGCGATATCCCAGGTGGTGGCGCTGATCCCGGGCGTGTCGCGATCGGGAATCACCATCACGACCGCCCGCTTTCTGGGGATCGGAAGGGTTCCGGCGGCGGTGTTCTCTTTCCAGCTGATGGGGCCGATCATCCTGGGGGCGGCGCTATGGCGGGGACGCGAATTCGTCCAGAGCGACCCGACCGGCGAGGAACTGGCTCTGCTGGCGGTGGCGGCGACGGTATCGGCGATTACCGGGGCGCTGGCGGCCCGGTTGCTGCTGCGGTTCCTGGGGCGAATCGGCCTGGGACCGTTCGCGCTGTACCGGGGGATCGTGGGCGTGGGCGCGCTGGGGCTCATCCTCGTCCGGCTTTAGCCAGGCCGGCGGAGCGATTTGACCGGGAGGCCCGGTTGGTCGCATGGTTACCTCGAACCGAACGACAAAATGAGCTTTGAGGAGGAGGTGGGAATCGCATGGCAGTAGCAACCGGCGTTCGCACCGGAGTCGACTTGGGACGGGTGACCACCTACACCGGCGAATCGCTCCGCTGCGTGGCGATGCCGATGGGCGGGCTGGGAGCCGGACAGGTGGCTCTGGCCGGTGACGGCAGCCTGCGCCAGTGGCAGATATCGCACGAGGTAAATCACACCGGCTACGTGCCGCATACGTTTTTCGCGGTGTGGGCCAAGCGCCAATTCGTCAAGCGACCGAGACCGGTGGAGGTGGCTCGCGTCCTGCAAACGGACGTGTATTACGACAGCGAATTCGAGCCGGCGCCGGCGGTGAACGATCACGAAATCTCGGCCGGATGCCGCGATCTGCTGGACGTGCTCCCGGGAGTCGAGAACATCCGCTACCGGGGCACGTATCCCATCGCCGATCTCGAATACGTAGACGCCGAACTTCCGGTGGAGGTCTTCATGGAGGCTTTCACTCCGTTTATTCCGCTGGACGCGCGGGCGTCCGGACTGCCGGCGGTGATCTTCAATCTCACCGCTCATAATCCCGGGGAGGTTGCGGTGGACGTGGCGTTCATGGGCACGGCGCAGAATTCGGTGGGCTGGGACGGCTTTACCCACATCGACGGCGTGAGTTGCCCGAGCTACGGGGGCAATCGCAACACGACGATCCGGCTGAACGGAATCTCGGCGGTGGACATGACCTCGTCGGGCATCGACGCCACGCATCCCAAGCAGGGGCATGTGGTGCTGGCGGCGCTCACCGATGGGGCGCCGATCGCGAACTGGTGGGACGACCCGCGGGCGCTGTGGGCGGGGTTCCGCGCCCGCGGCACGCTGGCGGATGTGGGCGAGTCGGCCGCCAGCCAGCCGGGACGCACCTGGAACGCGGCGGTGGCGCCGCAAATTACGGTCGAGCCGGGAGAAACGCGCACCGTGACGTTCATCCTCGCTTGGCATTTTCCCAATCGTTATGTCAACTGGGAACAGTCGCAGCTGGGGCTGGATGACCGGGACAGCCGGTTCTTCGAAGGGGCGATGTACACGAACTGGTTCGGCTCGGCGCTGGCGGTGGTGGAGCACATCCGGGACAACATCGATGACCTGAGCGAGGCCACCCGCCTGTACCGCGACACGTTTTTCGATTCGACCCTGCCGGCGCCGGTGCTGGAGACGATCTCCACCCAGACCTCGATCCTGCGCAGCCCGACGTATTTCTGGCCTAAGAACGGCAACTTCTATGCCTTCGAAGGCTGCAACGGCGCCAGCACCCCCCACAATCCCCCGCAGGGCGGCTGTTGCCCGCTGAATTGCACGCACGTCTTGAATTACGAGCAGACGCTGTCCCGCCTATTTCCCGATCTTGAGCGCACGCAGCGCGATCTGGAATTTGGCATGCAAATGACGGGCACCGGCGGAATTCCGCACCGGGTCGTGCTGCCGCTGACGATGCCCCGCTGGGGGTCGGAATACGAAGATGGCGGCGATGACGCGAGTGGCTGTGGCGGCGACAGTGAAGAGGACTGCGGCTGTGCCGCCGACGAGGAGGATCTGGGCGGAGTACAGCATCACACTGAGAACGCGGTGTACGCCTGCGACGGCCACTTCGGCTCGATTCTGAAAACGTACCGCGAATACCTTCAGCGCGGCGACCGCGACTGGCTCGAATCGATGTGGCCGTGGATCAAGCTGTCGCTGGAATACGCGATCGACCGTTGGGACGACGACGGCGACGGCATCCTGTCGGGACCTCAGTGGAATACGTACGACTGTGTCATCTTCGGCCACTCCAGTTTCACCACCTCCCTCTACCTGGCGGCGCTGCGGGCGGTGGAGGAGATGGCCGCCCTGCTGGAAGACTCCGCGCAGGCGGCTTCGGCGCGGGAGCTTTTCGAGAAGGGCTCCGCGAATCTCGACGCCGAGCTTTTCAACGGCGAGTTTTACGTGCAGACGGTGGATCACGAACGCTACGAATCCATGCAGTACGGCGACGGCTGCCACGCGGACCAACTGCTCGGCCAGTGGTGGGCGCACGCGCTGGGGCTGGGTCATCTGCTGCCGGCGGACCGGGTGGGATCGGCGGTGAAGGCCATCCACAAGCACAATTTCCGGCGCGATCTGCTCGACCACACTCAGCGGCCCCGTATCTACGTGAAACCGGAGGAGCCGGGGGTCCTGATCTGCACGTGGCCCAACGGCGGCGACCTGGAAGACCCGACAAATTATTCGCACGAGACGGCCTGGACGGGGGTTGAGTATGCGGTGGCCGGCCAACTTATCTACGAGGGCCTGGTGGATGAAGGGCTGGGAATCGTGACGGCGATTCGGTCCCGCCAGAACGGGCGCATCCGCAATCCCTGGAACGAAGTCGAATGCGGTGACCACTACGCCCGGGCGCTGGCGAGCTGGAATCTGCTGGACGCGCTGTCGGGCTATGTCTACGACGCCGGGGCCGGGTCGCTGACGGTCGGGCCGCGGCTGTCGCCGGAAAGCTACCGGGCGTTCTTCATCGGCAACCGGGGGTGGGGCTCCTACTCGCAGGAAATCAACCGCGGCACGCTGAGCGCCCGGCTGGGGATCGGTTGGGGCGAGGTTAAGCTCGGCGAGTTCACGCTGGCCCTGCCGGACGGGCTCGTCCCGGAATCGGTGGAAGTGAGCCTGGCCGGAGACGACCAGCCGGCAACATGGGACGCCGCGGCGGGCGAGTTAAAAGTCGTGCTAGAGGGTCCGGCGACCATCGCCGCCGGCGCCGAGCTGGTAATCACAGCCTCCGGCTGACTATTCGGGAGCGGGCGTCACAGGGTTGCCGACGGCCAGTTTTTCAGCTACTCAGGACCGGGCATCGCGGAGCGCCGATGAGGACAGGTCGGAACGGAAGCGGGCTTCAGGGAGGTCGGCGAACATTTCGGTGAATTCGACCGGGATGTCTACGTCCACCAGCGCCCTGAATTCGCCGTCATCCCCCACCCGTCCCGCCACCAGAAACCGGCAGCCGGCAGCCTTGATTTCGGCCAGCGCTGCCTGCATTCCTTCATTGCTGTCGCCGTAGTATTTCGGGTCTACGAGCCGGACGGCAGTGTCGGCGCCGATCACGAATGTCGCTCCGGGAAACGAGCGCGCCTTTTCCCGGAACGTCGCCGCCCGGGTTATCAGCACAGTGTCGCCTGGCTGAAATTGACTTACGCGACGCAGGATTTCACCTGCAGATAGCGGCGGTTTGTCCACATTTTGTAGCGACATTTCCGGCATTACCGGCGCGTTGAGTTCGGAGGACGACGCCGCCATCAGCGCCGAGTGACCATCGTGCAGGGGGTTGTAGGAGCCGGCCAGCAGGGCGAGTCCGTCAGGGTCGAAATCGGTCACCACCTCGCCGGCGCCATTCAAAGCTACCCCGTCCACCCGGCCGTCTTCGAGGCGGTAGAGCCAGAAGCGGGCCCCTGGAGTGCTCTCAGCAACTTGCTCCTCGCCCAGCAGGCCTAGGTCCAGATCGTGCTCGATGCCCGCCGCGTCGAACAGAGTGGCGAGCACGAGAGCGGTGGCGACGGCCTCTTCCCCGGCGCGGTCGCGGGCGCCCTTATTGAGGGTCAATTCCCGATGCACCGACACACCGGTGCCAGCGACCGCCACGAAGCAGCGGTTCGGGCCACGCCGCTCGCGATCGGTGGTCAGGGAGCAGGTGATACCGAACCCGAGCAGGTCGCGGATCGAGTCGGGCTCGAACTCCCGGGCGCGGGCGAGAGCGACGAGCGCCAGATCGGCGGCGGTCTCGGCCGAACAGGCCTGCTCCGGGCGTTCTTGCAGGTAGCGTTCGAGCGCCGGCGGGGAGTAGGGCACGGCCGCGCCAAGCAGGGTGCGGGAGGCGCCGGACACGCCGGCGAGCGCGGCCACCGCGCCAACCCCGCCGCCGGTCGCGGCGATTACGATCTGCGTCGGCGAGCTGTGCAATCGCTGGATGAAATCGTCCAATTAACCTCCGGGAGCTGGCGGATTACATTCCGGTCACAACGAATAGTCTAAGATCACCGTTCGCCCCAATGATGGGCGATTCGCCGGGCGCATGCAGGCGCGAGCCGGCGAAACCCGACGATCCACACGCAACTCCCGCAGCACCATCCGAAAGGACCGTGAATGTCCGCTATCAATCGTCCCCCCGCCGGAATGACCCTGACCGAACTCGGTCTGGACGATCCGGCGGCGCTTGTCCGCAACGCCTCGGCCGAATCCCTGTACGAGCAGGCCATCCAGCGCGAGGAAGGGGTGGTCGCCCAGGGCGGCCCGCTGCTGGTAATGACCGGCAAACACACCGGCCGCTCCCCCAACGACAAATTCACCGTCCGGGAATCCGGCAGTGAGAAGGATGTGGCCTGGGGCAGCGTGAACAAGGGCATCAGCGAGGAGCAGTTCGACAGCCTGCTGAAGAAAGTGACAACGTTCCTGGCGGACAAGGAGCTGTTCGTGCAGGAGGTCTACGCCGGAGCCGACCCGGAGAACCGGGTGGGGGTGACGCTCGTCAGCCAGCGGGCGTTCTGCGCCCTGTTCGTGCGGCACATGTTTCTGGACGACATCGAGCCGTCGCCCGAC
This sequence comes from Chloroflexota bacterium, assembly GCA_963577415.1. Classification (GTDB taxonomy): domain Bacteria; phylum Chloroflexota; class UBA11872; order UBA11872; family VXNJ01; genus JASLPR01. Next base: position 1,223 of record CAUYYU010000005.1, on the reverse strand, counting down.
GTGAAAACGATCGGGAATTACACGGTCGTGCACGCGCCCGATTTCCTTGCCGATCCGGCCGTCGACGGCACGAATTCGGAAGCCTTCATCATCCTGCACCTCAGCCGTGGACTGGCGCTGATTGGCGGCACCCGCTACGCCGGCGAGATCAAGAAGTCCATCTTCACGGCCATGAACTACCTGCTGCCGACCCGGGACGTATTCCCCATGCACTGTTCGGCAAACTACGGCGAAGACGGGGACGTGGCGCTGTTTTTCGGTCTGTCCGGAACGGGCAAGACGACTCTGTCCGCCGACCCCGATCGCACGCTAATCGGCGACGACGAGCACGGCTGGAGCGATAACGGGATCTTCAATTTCGAGGGCGGTTGTTACGCGAAGGCGATCAAGCTGTCGGCCGAGGCGGAGCCGGAGATTTACGCCACCACCCGACGATTCGGCACGGTGCTGGAAAACGTCGTGATCGACCCGGACACCCGGGTCCTGGATCTGGACGATGATTCCATCACGGAGAACACGCGGGCGGCGTACCCGGTGAGCTACATACCCAACTCGGCGCCGGATGGGCGCGGGGGTCATGCGAAGAACATCATGCTGCTCACGGCGGACGCCTTCGGGGTGCTGCCGCCGATCAGCCGGCTCAACGACCAGCAGGCGATGTACTACTTCCTGTCGGGCTACACGGCGCGGCTGGCGGGCACCGAGGTCGGAGTGACGGAACCGCAGGCGACGTTCAGCTCGTGCTTCGGAGCCCCGTTCCTGCCCCGCGATCCGGGAGAATACGCCGATCTGCTGGGCGAGAAGCTGCACCGCCACCGCCCCGACGTATGGCTGGTGAACACCGGCTGGACGGGCGGACCGCCCGGTACCGGCCACCGCATGCCGATAGCGCTGACGCGGGCCATGGTGAGCGCGGCGCTCAACGGCACGCTGGCGAAAGGTGAATTCGAGATCGAGCCCACATTCGGGCTGGAGATTCCCAGGTCGTGCCCCGGAGTCAAGGCCGGCCTGCTGCGACCGCGAGGCACCTGGGCCGACGGCAAGGCCTACGACTCCAGCGCGTCACAACTGATCACGGCGTTCCGAGACAATTTCAAGAAGACGTTGCAGGATTCGCGGCCCGAGCTCGCAGCCGCCGGACCGGGCTCGCAGCCGCCGGACCGGGCTCCAACTAGCCGGGTCAACCAACTCAACAGGGGGAAGCCTGGATGACCGGCGCGGAC